>JBKOZY010000440.1:0-1894 GCA_046726135.1 Pseudomonadota bacterium
ATTCTCGACGGTGCGGCGCCATGGCAGCAATCGCGGCTCCTGGAATACCATGCCGATCGGCCCCTCGACGTCGATCCTGCCGTCAAAGGCGTGATCCAGGCCGGCCATGAGTCGCAAGAGCGTCGTCTTGCCGGCACCCGACCGCCCGACGATCGCCAGCACCTCGCCGTCGCCCAGCGCGAAGTCGATGCCGCGCAGCACCTGGCGGTCGGCAAAATTCTTGGCATCGATGGTCACCCGCATCAGCGCGCCTCGAGCCGCCAGCGGGTGGCATGGCGCTCCCAGGGCTGGAGCACCAGGAGATCGATCGCCTGGATCACCGCCATGAAGGCGAGTGCATAGACGAAGATCATGCCGATCTCGAAATTCTGAAAATTGAGCTCGATCTCGAAGCCGACGCCGGAGGAGCGGCCGATCAGCTCGACCACCAGCACGATCTTCCAGATCAGCGCCAGGCCGGAGCGCGCGGCCGCAGCCAGATAGGGCTCGAGCTGCGGCAGAACGACATGCCGCAAGACCTTCAGGCGATCGAAACGGAAGACCCGCGCCATCTCGTCGTAATGCGGGTCGACGGCCCTCGCCCCTTCCCGAAGCGTCACCGCCACATTGGGGATCTTGTTCAGCGCGACGGCAGTGATCGCCGCCGCCTCGTTGAGGCCGATCCACAGATAACACAGCACGATGGTGATGAGCGCCGGCACATTGAGGAAGAAGATCAGCCAGCCATCGAAGAAGCGATCGGCGTCGCGGTGGCGTCCGAGAAAGATGCCGATCGCCGTGCCGACCAGGAAGGCGATCAATGAGGCGGCGGCGACCCGTGCCAGCGTGATGCCGATATTGCGCAACAGATCCCCCGACATCAGCTCGACGACGAACAGCCGCGCCACCTCGGCGGGCGACGGCAGATAGCGCGACTGCAGGAGCGCGGCAATGACTGCCCATCCGATCACCAGAACCGTCAATGACAGCGCGGTCCACAATGGTCGGCTGGCATCGGCGGCAATGCGACGTCGCCCGGCCACTTCAGGTCATTTCAGCTGGTAGAAAGTGCCGCCGGCCAGCCGCGGATCGGGGCCGACCAGATCGGGCCCGCCAAGCCGTGCCAGGAGCGCGAACATCTTGGCAGCGCTGGCCGGATCCGGCGTTTGGCCACGGCGCGGAATGCCGGCGCGGAATCCGTCGCGCAACGCCTTGAACTCGCCGTCATTGGCGGCTCGCATCAGCGGCTTCAGCCGCTCCCATTCGGCATCGGAGCGCCGCATGATGTCCTTGGCATCGGCGGAAGCCTGCACCAGGCCATTGATCGCGCCGGGATGCGCCCTGGCGAAGCTTTCGCGGAAGGTGAATCCGATGAGCGGCAGGTCGGGATCGAGACCGAGCTCGGCAGCGGCATCGGCGATGCGGATCAGGGGCCGGAAGCCCCGCGCTTCGAGCTTGGCCAGGAATTGCCAATAGTTCAGCACCGCGTCGAGCTCGCCATCGAGCGCCTGCTCGTTGAGGAGCGGCGGCGCCGCGAACACCGGTGCGGCATCGCGTGCCAGATCGAGCTCGTGCTGCTGCATCGCGATGGCACGGATGATGAGCCAGCTCTTGTCGGTCGGGCCGCCGGCAACGCCGATCCGCTTGCCTCTGAGGTCGCCCAGCGATTTGAGCGGCGACTCCGCCCCGACCATGACCGCGCCGACCGCCCGCGAAAAGGGGACGAAAGTGTAGTCGTTGCCGGCGCTGCGCTGGCGCGACACCCACAGCCAGTCGGTGGTGATCACATCGGCCTCGCCGCCCATCAGCATGAGATCGGCGGCGCGCTTGCCGGCAAGGTCGATGAGCTCGATGCGAATGCCGTGCTTGCGGTCGAGCTCATAGTTCTTGATGACGTCCATCTCCCACGCCACCG
>JBKOZY010000441.1:0-7799 GCA_046726135.1 Pseudomonadota bacterium
GCTGATCATGACAGCGGCATGGATCGTCGCATTGTCTTCCGCGGCGGCTGCCCAGCAGGAAGCGGAAGCTCTCCAGGTGGTCGCCGATCAGGTGCGGGCGCAGGGCTATGCCTGCGCCACCCCGACGGCGGTTCAGCGCGACCAGGATCTGTCGCAGCCGGATCTGCCGGTGTGGATCCTGACCTGTGAAGGCGACCGCTATCGGGTGGAACTCGTGCCGGATATGCGTGCCCGGGTGACGCCGCTCGATTGAGGCAGAGTTATCCACAGCAGCGAATCACCGTAGTGGAAAACGGCCGCCCGAACCGATTCGACAAATGCAGTCAAGTGATCGTTCGGATTAAAGTGCCGGCTGACACGTTTGTTAGCAGCTTTGGAGGCGTCTATGACCACAATAATACTGGCCGCCGTTATTCCCCTTTCTGTGAACTTCCTTTTGGCGGCGGCAGCCTTCCGAATTCCCGAGCTTGAACTCGTTCCCAATGGCGCTGAAGCCGTGCCGGATGTCAGCACGGAGCCGGAGTCGAGCGAGAAGCAGATCGGTGCTGATGTCATCAACGAGACGGCGACCGAGAACGAGGTCAAGCAGGCCGCCTAGATGGTGCCTCGAGCATCGATCGGGTAAGGCATTGGATGCCACCACTCCCCTTGTGCTTCATCCAATGCCCCCGTCACTTCAGCTTGTCCGGAATCGCGCCGGGCTGATGGCTTCGGCGGTGATGCCGCGCTCGGCGATCAAGGCCGGAATGTCCTTCCGCAACAGCAGCGCTGCGGCGACCTCGGACAGGGCCGCTGACGATTGGATGCCGTAGCCTCCCTGGCCGGCAAGCCAGAACACACCCTCGACATCGGGATCGAAGCCAACCACCGGCTCGCCGTCCGGCGCGAAGGTTCGCAGACCGCCCCAGCTGCGCTCGATGCGATTGATGCTGCAATCGAGAAGGCGCTCGAAGGCAGCAATCCCCTCGGCCAGCTTGAAGTCGTCGGCATAGGCGTCATGCGGGTCCACCGGGGTGGCATCGCATGGCGAGATCATCAGCTGTCCGCCCGTCGGCTTGCAGTAGAAATCATCGCGGGCCGGAAAGATCTGCGGCCAGCGCGAGATGTCGGTCGCGGCAGGTGCGGCAATGATGCAGGCGCTGCGCCGCTTCGGCTGGAGGCCGACAGGTTCAGCGCCGAACAATGCAGCGACCTCATCCGCCCAGGCGCCAGCGGCAATGACGACGAGCGGCGCAGAAATGGTGCCGTTGCTGGTCTCGATCGCCCAGGTGCCGTTGTGCTTGGCCCGCTCGACACGGGCGCGGCATTCGATGGTGCAGCCGCCGGCCTTGGCGGCGCGGAGAAAACCCTGGTGGAGGGCATCGACATCGAGATCCTTGGTCAGCCCGTCAAACAGGATCCACGCGATGTCGTCGAACCGGAGCAGCGGCACCAGATCGGCGGCCTCGGCGCGGCTCATCTCGACAAAGCCAAGCTCGATGAACTCCTCCCGATCGCGGCCGTCTTCGTGCTCGCCGCACATCATGACGCCGCGCGGCGTCACCAGCGGCACCGGGCTGAAGCCGTGGGGCGGGGCGTGCAGGAACGGGCCGCTGGCATGGGTGAGAGCGCGAAAAATCGGCGGCCCGAAGCTCGGCTCCCACATGGCCGCCGAGCGCGAGGTGGTGTGAAACCCGGGATGGTCCTCCATCTCGAGCAGGACGACGTCGCCTGCTCCGGCGAGCCTGGCGGCCATGGATGCGCCGGCAATCCCATCACCAATGATCACGACATCAGCGGTCTTTCTCATGCGATCCGGTACCCTTCCTCATCGAGCAGCACGCAGTCGGCCGGCATCACCGTGACGCTCACCCGGTCGCCCTCGCGCCACACCTTGTCGGCGATCATGGTGTTGGCGATCATCGTCAGGCCGGCGACATCGATCAGATAGGAGGCGGTGCCGCCGAGGAAGGAGGTGGTGGTGATGGTGCCGGGCAGATGGTTCGGCTGCGCCGCCCCGGGCGCCCCGACATGGACGCGCTGGGCCCTGACGACGACGGTCACGGCGGAACCCTGGGCGAGTCCGCTTGGCGCCGGGACGGTGAGCTCAGGGCCGCGGTCGATGGCGACAAGCGCCATGCCATCGTCGATCGAAGCGACGCGGCCTGGCAGGAGGTTGGACTGGCCGAGGAAGCTCGCGACGAAGCGCGAGGCGGGGGCGCGATACACGGTCTCCGGCGTGCCGGTCTGCTCGACCTTGCCGTGATTCATCACCACGATCCGGTCGGACATGGCAAGCGCCTCCTCCTGGTCGTGGGTGACGAAGATGGTGGTGATGCCGACCTCGCGCTGTATGATCTTCAGCTCGGTCCGCATCTCCTCGCGGAGATTGGCATCGAGGGCGGACAGCGGCTCGTCGAGCAGCAGAACATCGGGCTCGATGACGATGGCCCTGGCGAGTGCAATGCGCTGCTGCTGCCCACCGGAAAGCTCCGATGGGAGCTTCCGCTCGACGCCGGGGAGGCGGACCACGTCGAGCGCGCGCTTGACCTTGGCGGCGGCAACCGAACGCTCGACATTGCGGTATTTGAGGCCGAAGGCGATGTTGTCGAACACCGTCTTGTGGGGGAACAAGGCGTAGTTCTGAAACACCAGCCCGATATTGCGCTTGTGGATCGGAACGTCGTTGATGCGGCGGCCGGCCACATGGATGTCGCCCGAGCTCGGCTGCACCAGGCCGGCAATGGAACGCAGGATGGTCGTCTTGCCGCAACCGGAAGGGCCGAGCAGCGTCACGAAGGCGCCCTTGGGAAATTCGAGGCTGACCCGGTCGACGGCGACATAGTCGCCATAGGACAGGGTCACGTCGCGCAATGCGACGGCCGGCTCGGTCATTCCCCGATGCTGCATGGGTCGATCGAAAAGCCCCTCATCGGCCCTCCGGCCCCTTCTCCCCGCAAGCGGGGAGAAGGGAAAGTAGAGGGAACGCCCTCCTCCCCACGTTGAGGGGAGGGGTGAGACGTTTTCCTCATGCCCCCTTGGCGATCCTGTCCCATTGCTTGGTCCATTGATCGGTCACCGGTGCCCAGTAATTGGGATCGGCGAAGGTCAGGGCTTTCATGCTGCCGGTCGGATCGAATGCCGGCAACTTCTTGATCTTCTCGGTCATCTCGACCTTGCTCGGGTCGAGGGCAGGGGGATAGTTCTGCCCTTCGGCGACCGCGATCGATGTCTGCGGCTCGAGCATGAAGTTGATGAGCTGCTCGCATTCGGCCATCGGCGCGCCCTTGAGCACCAGCATGTCCTCCATCCATGCATAGCTCCCAGGCGGGTCGAGATAGGCGATGGGATGGCCCTGCTGCTGCAGCGCGGCGATACGGCCGGACCAGGCGTCGGTGACGACGATCTCTCCCTTGGCAAGCAGATCCATGAGCTCGGCGCCGGATCCCCAATATTTCTTGGCGAGGTCGCGGCTTTCGCGGACCTTGGCCCAGACGGCATCGATGTCCTTGATGTCGTTCGGGTTCTGACCGGACTGGAGAGCGCCGTACCAGACCCGGGTGATCATGTCGCCATAGCCGCCGATCTTGTCCTTGTATTTGGGATCGATCAGGAGGTTGGCGCCCTTTTCCTTGGCCTCTGCTTCGGAGATCACCTTGGTGTTATAGGCGATGCCGGTGGTGCCGTAATCATATGGGGCGCAGGACAGTTTCGGGGTGATCTTGCGGAAGGGCTCGATCATGGCCGGCACGACGAGCTTGAGATTGGGAATGTTCGCCTCGTTGATCTCGGTGAGGAAGCCGCCATCGGCATAGCGCTTGTAATATTCGACGCCCGAAGAGTGGATGATCTGAAAGTCGCCGGGATTGGAGGTCTTCACCTTGGTGATGATCTCGCTCTCATCGCCGAAGGTCCCTTGAACCACCTTCACCCCGCTCTTCTTGGTGAATGGCTGGAAGGCAAATTTGTCGATCGCTTCCTGGACGACGCCGCCCCAGCCGTCGAAACGGACCTCGGTGACGGCGGCAAGAGCAGGGCCGATCCAACGGGCCTGGAGCCCGGCCGTGGCGGCGAGCGCGGCGGCGAGCCCGAGAAATGTCCGCCTGTCGAGATCGCCATTGCCATAGCGTTCGCGCAAGGCCGCGAGCCGAGTGTCGGTGATGTGCTTCATTCTTTTCTTCCTCCCTTGACCGGGTCAACGCGCGCTGCGTCCGAGGAGGCGGGCCAACCCGCCACCCAGGAGCGGCAGCCCCACAGTGACAATGATCATCAACGTGCCCAGGGCGTTGATCTCCGGGCTGATCGAAATCTTGAGCATCGACAGGATCTGGGTCGGCATGGTTTCGACCCCTGGCGGGCGCCAAAACATGCTCGCCGTGATGTTGTCGAAGGAAATGGTGAAGACGAGCAGAAGGCTCGCGACGATGGCCGGCATCAGCAGCGGCAGCGTGACCTCGCGGAAAGTCTGCAGCCGGTTGGCGCCGAGCGACAGTGCCGCCTCCTCATAGACCCGCTTGATGCCGATCAGGCGGGCCTGCACCACCAGCACGACATAGGGGACCGCCAGCAGGATATGACCGAGCAGCAGGACGAGGAGCGAGCGGGGCTGCTGGGCGAAGCGGATGAGGAGCAGCAGGCCGACGCCGAGCACCGTTTCCGGCACCAGCGCCGGCGCGATGATCAGGGTGTTGACCAGGGTCTTGCCGGGGAACTCGTAGCGGACCAGCGCCAGCGCGCCCATCACCCCGAGCGCGGTGCAGATCACCGCGGTGACGAGCGCGATCCACATGGAGGTGTGAAACGCCCGCAGCACCGACTCATTGCCCATGAGCTTCTCATACCAGCGCAGGCTTAAGCCCGTCATGGGGAATCCGCCGAATTGCGAGGCGTTGAAGGACAGGATCACGACCACCAGAATGGGGGCGAACATGAAAATGTAGACCAGAATGGTCACCAGCTGAACGCCCCGCCAGCCCCAGCCGGTCTCATCGAGGCTCATCGCGACAGTCCCTTGAAGATCTGGGAAAGGCCCATGTAGCGGCTATAGACCACCGAAATGATGCCGAGCAACACCAGAAGCACGATCGACAGGGTGGCGCCGAGCGGCCAGTTGAGCTCCGACATGATCGTGTCGAAGACAAGATTGCCGAACAGCGCGTCGCGCGAGGAGCCGAGGATCTGCGGCGTGACATAGCTGCCGGCGGCGAGCACGAAGCAGAGCAGGAGACCGGCGAGCAGACCGGGGAGGGAGAGCGGCAGGGAGACCTCCTTGAAAGCCTGCCAGCCGGTGCAGCCGAGGGTGCGGGCAGCCGAGATCAGATTGCGGTCGATGCCCTCGAGACTGACATAGACGTTGAGGACCATATAGGGGAGCAGGAAGTGCACCATCCCCATGATCACCGCACCTTCGGTGTAGAGCATGCGGATCGGCTGATCGATGAAGCCGAGCTCCAGGAGCGTGACGTTGATGACGCCCTGCTCGCCGAGAATATGGATCCAGGAGAAGGTTCGGATGGTGAAGCTGATCCAGAAAGGCACGATCAGCAGGAGCAGCAGCAGCCATTTGTGCCGGAAGCGGGTCATGGCAATGAAATAGGCCGCCGGATAACCCATGACGGCGCAGACCAAGGCGGTAATGGTGGCGACCCTGACCGTCTTCCACAGGAAGCCGTGATAATAGGGATCGCTCAGGAATTCGCGCCAATTGGCCAGCGTCAGGGCCGGCTTCTCGACGCCCGCGGTGACGAAAGTGTAGAAGGTGAACACCACCATGATGGCGATCGGCACCACCAGCAGCAGGATCAACAGGGACAAGACCGGCGCAAGCAGCAGCCAGGGCCGGCGGTCAGGCACGCCTCTCATGGCGACAGGCTCGCCGGTCCGCTGACGAAGGGATTGCCGCGCTCGTAGAACCGCAAGACCCGGTCGGCCTCCTTGCTGAGGCCGATGCGCACGCTCGCGGCGATCCGACTGCTGGAGCGCTCGGCCTCGCCAAGCCATAACGCATGACCGGCACACAGGTCGAGCCCGTCGAGGCGGGCATCGATGCCGAAGGCGGTGGCGAGGCGGCCAGGACCGCGGGCGAGGTCGCGGGGACGCGCGATACCGCGGCGGCGGGCCATCAAGCCAGAACCCTCCAGGGGCTCGGCGGCGCGCAGCAGGACGCCGGCGCCGATGCCGGCATATTCGCTCGACACGTTGAGGCAGAACCAGCAGCCGTAGATGAAGTAGACATAGGCATGGCAGCGGTCGAGAAAGAGCGAGCGGTTGCGGCGGGTCTCGCCACGGTAGGCATGGCCGCTGGCGTCGCCCACGACATAGGCCTCGGTCTCGACAATGCGACCGCTGGTGCGGCCTTCCCGGCTGTCGTGGACCAGGATGCGGCCGATCAGGAAGCGGGCCAGCGCCATCGTGTCGGCGGGGAGATCCTCCCTGCGGAGTCGGCGCGGCATCGCAATGGCGGGAAGAGCCTGATCAACCAAGGCAGGACTCGGCCGCTGCCTTGGCGCGAAGCGAGGCTTTGTAATCCTGGGCGCGAAGCTCAATCATGGTGAGGCCGGAATCTACTCTGGTTACCGTGATGATGTACACGGGCGCGCCGGCGCGCACGGCCTTGGAATGGATCTCGATGGTTTGCTTCGGCGCAGCCGCGATCGTGTGCACCGTGACCTCGTTGCCGAGGGCAGTGGCGGTGCAGGCGGCGGCCACCTCGGCGCTCTTGATCGTGCCCCATCGACCGGAGTCGGTCACGGCGAGACTGCCCTCCTCGCAGGCCGCGAGCATCAACGCGATGAAAAACAGAAATATTGCGACGCCGCGCACTGGTCGGCTGACGCGGGGTCGTATAATGTCAGGTTGCAACAATGCCATCGAATCTCAACCATGTGGCGCAACTTTACGGGGATTATATGCAAGTGTTTGACAATTTTCGTGCCCTCATGACGGATTTTTCCAAGGTCACCGGTCTGTCGGTCGACGATATGCAAGATGACGCGCTGCTATTCTCGTCTGCCGATGGCAGCGAACTGTCCTTCTTTCATTCGCAGGAATCGGGCTTCGTCAGCGTGATGGTCACGGCAGGATTGCTGCCGGAGGCGGATCGGCCAGCCATTGCCGAGGTCCTGATGCGGGACAATCCGGCTCTGTGGATCCGGGGGGAGGCGTGCTTTCTCACGGGGGCGCCGCTCGAGCACCTGACGGGAGCATTGCTGGCGTCGATGACGCAGGGCCTGGTCGAGCTTGCCGCAAGCCTCAATGAGAGCCTGAAATCAGGAACCTTGAAACCCGAGAGGGATGAAAGGACCGAGCCTTCTCAAGGCGACCTCCACGAGGGGCTCAGGCTGTGACAGGCTGCCAGGGGCTCCGCATTCCCTAGCCGGCGCTTCACGGCACTCTCTTCCTGCCCGCCGCTTGCGAGGCGATCGAAACACACCGTCATTCCCCTTCCTTCCGCGAAGTGGCAGAAGGTGCCCGGGCGGCCGGTCAGCGGTCCTTCTGACCAAGCCTCAATCCACAATGATCGGTAATTCGCTCTCCGGCCATATACCGGGCCCAATTCGCTCCTTTCCCTTTGGCCCTTTCTTTTCCCTGCCTGACCCCAACTCATGCGTCTCGACCGAGTCCACCTCCTGCGTCCCGTCCGAGGCCGACTCATCCTTCTTGGCCATCGTCTGCTTCCTGGCCAATTCCTGGTCGAGAAATCCGTCGACGTTCTCGCGGTGGCGGCCGTCCAGACGCGGCGCTGGAATGCTCAAGGTCAGCCAGTCCGGCAGACTCACGCCGGAATGGCTGACCTCGAGAAGGCCGAGGCCACTGAAGAC
>JBKOZY010000442.1:0-3006 GCA_046726135.1 Pseudomonadota bacterium
GGCCGGCATTGGCGCGGATTGCATTCTCGATCGTTTCAGCGACATCGCGGTGAGCCTTGAGGAAGTTCTTGGCGTTCTCGCGGCCCTGGCCGATCCGCTCGCCGCCATAGGAGAACCAGTAACCGGATTTCTCGACGACCCCGGCGGTGACCCCGAGATCGAGAAGCTCGCCCGTCTTCGAGATCCCCTCGCCATACATGATGTCGAACTCGACCTGCTTGAAAGGCGGCGCAACCTTGTTTTTCACCACCTTGACCCGGGTCTGGTTGCCCACCACCTCGTCGCGGTCCTTGATGGCGCCGATCCGCCGGATGTCGAGACGCACCGAGGCATAGAATTTCAGCGCATTGCCGCCGGTCGTCGTCTCCGGATTGCCGAACATCACGCCGATCTTCATGCGGATCTGGTTGATGAAGATCACCATGCATTGCGTCTTGGAGATCGAGGCCGTCAGCTTGCGCAGCGCCTGGCTCATCAGCCGCGCCTGCATGCCAGGCAAGGCATCGCCCATCTCCCCCTCGATCTCGGCCCTGGGGGTCAGGGCCGCGACCGAATCAATGACCAGGATCTCGACCGCGCCGGAACGGACCAGCGTGTCGGCAATTTCCAGCGCCTGCTCGCCGGTATCGGGCTGGGAGATCAGCAGCTCGTCGATATCGACTCCGAGCTTGCGGGCATAGACCGGGTCAAGGGCGTGCTCGGCATCGACAAAAGCGCAGATGCCGCCGCGTCGCTGCGCCTCGGCGATGGACTGGAGCGCGAGTGTGGTCTTGCCCGACGATTCGGGGCCGAAGATCTCGACCACCCTGCCCCTCGGCAGACCGCCAATGCCGAGCGCAATATCGAGCCCCAGCGAGCCGGTGGGGATAGCCTCGATCTCGATCGCCGTGTTGGCGCCGAGTTTCATAATGGAGCCCTTGCCGAATGCCCTTTCGATCTGGCTGAGAGCCGCGTCGAGCGCCTTTTTTCTGTCCATGGACGAATTCTCTATCAGCCGGAGATTGGTCTGCCCCATCTCGCCGCTCCTTATTGACCAGCGTCCCTGATTCCACAAGGGACTATGCGGCAGATCATGTACCCTTTTTGTTCTCCCCGCAACAACCTTTTGCAATCGCTTGATTCAACGGCAGTTTCGAGGATTACCCAGCATTAACTCGAGATTACGAGAAATCCCGGGAGAGTCGCAGGTCGGCGCCCCGTGACGTCTGGGGGGAGGTCGGAACGCCGTCTACGCTCTCCCGGTAGCCTGGCGCGAATTCTCACCGGCCGGAATGCTGTAACATCACTGTCATAAAGTTGCAATGAGGAATCGATTACATCTTTTTGGCGAGAGACTTACTTCCTAGACAACAATTCCGGCCAGCACCGCCTCGACGCCGTGCGCCACCCGGAATAGCCGTCGGTCGCTTCCACCCTTGGCCATCAGCATGAGGCCGGTCGGCGGCTCGCCGGGCGAGGCCATCGGCAGCGAAATGGCGCATGCCCCAAGGAAGTTGCCGATGATGGTGTTTCGCAATGAACGCATGTTGAGCCGGACATAGTCGTCATCGCCGGCCAAGGCGCTGATCGGCGGCGCGATAATGGGAGTTGTCGGCAGAATCAGCGCATCGAAACCCTCGGCGATCATGTGGAACTGCCGAATCAGCTCGGCGCGCGCCCGATGAATGCCAATCAAGTCGGCGCTGGTGATGGCGGCCCCGTGCAGAATCCGGTTAACGACCCGCGGGTCATAGGCATCGCGGTGCGCCGAGATCATCGGCGCATGATGGGCATAGGCGTCGGCCGCACCGATCCCGCCCTTGGCATTGAGCGCGGGGAACTGCGTCACCGCCTCGAAGGTCACGTCGTCGATCCGCACACCCGACTCGGCCAGCCTGGTGAGCGCCCGTTCGAAATCACGCGCTACCGGCGGATCGAGATCGTCAAGCACGAGACTGCGCAACACGCCGAGCCGCATCCCGCGAGGGGGCAGCGTCCCGAGGCTCACGACCTCGTCATCGGCCATGATCGCGTCGGCAATGAAGCAGTCGGTCACCGTGCGAGCGAGCGGGCCTACCGAATCGAGGGTGGTTGACAGGGGATAGACGCCACGCGTCGGCACCCGGCCAACCGTCGGCTTCCACCCGACAATGCCGTTGAACGCCGCCGGGATGCGGCATGACCCACCGGTGTCGGTGCCGATGCCGACAGCACAGACCTCCTCGGCGACCGAGATCGCTGCGCCGGATGACGAGCCGCCGGGGATGCGACCGGTCGCTCGGTCATAAACGCAGAGCGGGGTACCGTAATGCGGATTGAGGCCCACGCCGGAGTAAGCGAACTCCGTCATGTTGGTGCGGCCGAGAACAATGAAGCCATAGGACTTGAGGCGGGCGATTGCCAAGGCATCGACCGTGGCCGGCGGCGCCTCCTTCAGGATCACCGAGCCGGCACAAGTGACCTCGCCGGCGCGATCGAACAAGTCCTTGACCGAGATTGGGATGCCAGCGAAGGGCGACGGTGCGCGGCCGCGGCGTCGCAAGCGGTCGACATGATCGGCAGTCTCTCTTGCCACTTCCCCATCGATCGAAATGAAAGTGCGGGCGCCTTCCCCGGCAGGGTCCAAGGCCCGCGTCAACGCCTCCTCGACGAGAGAGCGGGCCGAAACACGGTTCTCGGCAAGCCGGCGGGCCAGGCTCTCAACGACACTCACCTCGGATCTCCTGGAAAACTCAAGAGCTCATTGCGTCCTTCACAGCTTCGGCCAGTTGCTTCAGTGTGAACGGCTTGGGCAGGAAAGCAAAATCGGTCTGGCCCTCGAGATTCTTCTCGAAGGCATCTTCGGCATAGCCGGAGATGAACACCACCTTGGTGCCGACCCCGCGGCGACGCAGTTCCCTGAGCAGCGTCGGGCCATCCATCTCCGGCATCACCACGTCGGAGAGCACGAGATCGATCGCATTGCGGTTCTCTTCGAACACCGCCAGCGCCCGCTCGCCGGTTTCCGCCGTCAGTACGGTGTAGCCG
>JBKOZY010000443.1:0-4850 GCA_046726135.1 Pseudomonadota bacterium
CCTACAAGGTGGCGAAGGCCTATGAGGTCGACACCAAGGAGCTCAATGCGATGTCGGGCCAGGTCGATCTCGAGGGCAAGTCGATGGAGGACGTGGCTGCGAAGTGGATCGCCGACAATGAGGCGACCTGGAGGGCGTGGGCAAAGTGAACGACCAAGGCGCCGGGCGGCTCGACCCGCCCCGCGCCCTTGACCGGAAGGTGAAGCTCGCCTGCTCGCAGCTGTGGAAGCTCTATGGCTCGGGCGCCGATCACTTCATCGCGGCGCAGGGCGGGCGGGCCGACGAAGGCAAGCTCGCCGAGCTGCAGCTGATCGGGGCGGTGCGCGATGTCAACCTGGCGGTGCATGAGGGCGAGATCTTCATCGTCATGGGGTTATCGGGGTCTGGCAAGTCGACGCTGGTGCGTTGCCTGTCGCGGCTGATCGAGCCGAGCTATGGCAGGGTCATGCTCGATGGCCGGGATCTCTTGAAGGCGAGCGCCGCCGAGCTTATCGACATTCGCCGCCACAAGATGAGCATGGTGTTCCAGCATTTCGCACTGCTGCCGCATCTCACCGTGCTCGGCAACATCGCCTTCCCGCTGGCGGTCCAGGGTGTCGGCAAGGCACGGCGCGAAGCGCGAGCCCGCGAGCTCATCGAGCTGGTCGGACTCAAGGGCCGCGACCGTTATTATCCGCGCGAGCTTTCCGGCGGCCAGCAGCAGCGGGTCGGCATTGCCCGGTCGCTGGCGGTCGAGCCGGAGATCTGGTTCCTCGACGAGCCGTTCTCGGCGCTCGATCCGCTGATCCGCCGCGAGATGCAGGACGAATTGATCCGCCTCCAGAGCGTGCTCAAAAAGACCATGGTGTTCATCACCCATGATTTCGACGAGGCGATCCGGCTGGCCGACCGGATCGCCATCATGAAGGACGGTTCGGTGATCCAGATTGCGACGCCGGAGGAGCTGGTGCTCAGGCCGGCCACCGACTATGTCGCGGCGTTCACCCGCCATGTGAACCGCGCCAAAGTGATGACGGCGGCAACCCTGATGCGGCCGGCCGTGACCGGTGCGCGGCACAGCGGCACGGTCGCGGCCACGGCCAAGGTCGCGAGCTTTGCCGCGGCGATCGTCGCCGACAGCCAGCCCTTCGCGGTGCTCGATGACGGGCGGATCGTCGGCGAGGTGACGCGCGAGGCGGTGATCGATCTTCTGGCCGGCCGCGACCGGACGGAGAGCGTCCCATGACGGTGACGACGCTCGGCGAAGGCGCGCCGTCGACGCCCGGCCAAGCCAAGCTGATCCTGTCGCTCGGGGCGGCGCTTGCGGTGCTGATCGCGGTCGCCATGGTGAGCCGGCTCATCCCGGCCGCTGCCGATTATCCGGCATGGGCGGAGATCCCGGCCGCAGCATGGATCAGCGCGTTCTTCCAGTGGCTGAAGCTCGCAATCTCCGGACTGACCCGCGGATTCGCCGCCATCATGGCGGTGCCGCTCGATCTCGCAACCGGGCTCCTCGCCAAGGGGCTGAAGCTGCCGGTCGGCGGCGGCACGCTCGAGCTGCCACGGCTGTCATGGCTCGGCATCATCGTCGCGGCGGCGATCGTCGGTCATGCGCTTGGCGGCATCCGGATGGCGCTGGTCGGCGGCTTGGGCTTCCTCTACATCGCGGTGTTCCGACAATGGGACAGCGCCATGCTGACATTGGCGCTGATCGTGGTGTGCGTGCCGCTCTGCGTGGTCGTCGGCATTCTGGTCGGCATTGTCGGCTATTTGTCGCCGCGGGCCGACCGGCTGATCATCACGCCGGCCCTCGATCTGATGCAGACCATCCCGACCTTCGCCTATCTCATTCCGATGCTGCTGCTGTTCGGCATCAGCCCGGTGTCGGCGCTGCTGGCGACGGGGCTCTTCGCCACGCCGCCGATGGTGCGTGCGACCACGCTCGGCTTGCGCAAGATCACGCCCGACATCAAGGATTTCGCCGACATGGTGGGCTGCACGGCGTGGCAGAAGCTGTGGCGCGTGCTGATCCCATCGGCCAAGCCGTCACTGATGATCGGGGTGAACCAGGTGATCATGCTCGCCCTCAACATGGTCATCATCTCCTCGATGATCGGCGCGGGCGGACTTGGCTATGACGTGCTGCTGGCGCTCAGGCGGCTCGCCGTCGGCCAGGCGATGGAGGCGGGGCTCGCCATCGTGGTCGTGGCGATCGTGCTCGACCGGATGAGCCAGGCGGCAGCGGCCGAGACGCGGAGCAGCGGCGCGGCACCGTCGCGGCATCTGATCCTTGCCGCGACAGTGGTCATCGTCACCACCCTGCTCAGCCTGGCATGGCCCGCCCTCGGCAAGGTGCCGGGCGTCATCACCTTCTCGACAGCGCCGTGGTGGAAGGCGGTGATCGACTGGATCACGGTCAATTATTTCGATGCGCTCGAGATTTTCCGCACCGGCTTTCTGCTGCATGTCCTGAACCCGCTGCGGGCGCTGTTCGAAGGGCTGCCATGGTTCGCGGTGATGGGCATGCTGGCCTATGCCGGCTGGCGGCTTGACGGCTGGCGGCTGGCGCTCCTGGTGGCGGTGCTCACCACCTTCTGCGCCGCGACCGGCTTGTGGGTCCAGACCATGGCCACGGTCTATCTGTGCGGCGTGGCGGCGCTGATCGCGGCGGTCATCGGCATTCCGATCGGCGTGCTGGCAGCCAAGAACAAGCGGGTCGCCGGCATTGTCCTGCCAATCATCGACACGCTGCAGACCATCCCCTCCTTCTGCTTCATCATTCCGGTGGTGATGCTGTTCCGGGTCGGCGACGTCACCGCCGTGATCGCCACGGTCGCCTTCGCGATCGTTCCCGCGATCCGCTACACCGAGCATGGGCTGCGGCAGGTGCCGCAGGAATTGATCGAGGCAGGGCGGGTCTCCGGCTGCACGCGAACGCAGCTGTTCTTCCGGGTCGAGCTGCCGGTGGCGCTGCCGGAGATCTTGCTCGGGATCAACCAGACCATCCTGATGTCACTCAGCATGATCATCATTTGCGCGATGATCGGCACCCGCGATCTCGGCCAGGAAGTCTTCAAGGCGCTGGCCAAGGCCGATGCCGGCAAGGGCATCGTCGCCGGGTTGTGCATCGCCTTCATCGGCATTGTCGGCGACCGGCTGATCACCGCCTGGGCGGCACGGTTGAAAGCTTAAGGTTGAAGGGCTTAGGCAGTAGGCAGCATAGTAAGAGCGGCAGCCGCTGCCTACTGCCGATTGCCTACTGCCTACACCAAGGCGTGGATCTCGCCGGTTTCGAGGTTCCGCCAGTTCCTGATCTTCACCTGGGTGAAGCCGCGAAGCTTGAGGCGCTCATCCTCGGTCCACACATCGAGCCCGGCAAGCAGGCCGGCAATGGCGGTTTCGGCGGCGCGGCTCGCGCCGTCGCGGCATTTGAGGGCGAGGCCAAGGCCGGCATGGGGAACGGCGGCGCAGAACACGCCCTCCGCCCCGGTCTTGACGAAGGCCCTCGGCACGGCCCGCATGAGATCGGTACAGAACCGCTTCGAGCCGGCGACCATGAAGGGATGGGCCTTGACCGCCATGATGATGCGCTGCGCCGCCGCGGCGCGCTCCGGCGCCAGACCCTCACCGGAGGCGAAGCGCTGGAACGCCCGCGCCAGATCCTGCAGGGGAAGCGCCCAGGTCGGCACCGAGCAGCCATCGATGCCACAAGGCGCTCGGGCAAGGTCGGAATCGGTCAGCGCGCCGAGGGTCGCCGCGATCCGCCGCTGCACCGGATGGTCGGGATCGACATAGCCGCGATGGGGAACGCCGAGCGCCAGCGACACGGCCAGCATGCCGGCATGCTTGCCCGAGCAGTTGTTGTGGAGCGGGCCTGGCGCCTCTCCCCGCTTGGCGAGATCACGGGCGGCGCGCGACTCGGAGGGCCAGTGGGCGCCGCATTCGAGAGCGTCCTCGTCGAGCGCCAGCTTGACCAGCATGGCGCGGGCGGTGTCGACATGGGCGGGCTCGCCGCCATGCGAGGCGCAGGCCAGCGCGATCTCGGCATCATTGAAGCCGAACCGCTCGGCAGCGCCGCTTTCGATCACCGGCAGGCATTGCATCGCCTTGATTGCCGAGCGCGGGTAGATCGACCGCCCGATGTCGCCGCCCGCACGGATCATCGCGCCGCCCGGTCCGACAATGGCAAAGGCACCCTCATGACGGCTCTCGACAAAGCCGCCGCGGGTGACCTCGGCCAGTGGCAGGTCGGAGGTCACACGGCGATCTCCGCCCGGGCGTCGGGGGCCGGCCGGCCAGCGAAGTACCAGAGCAACGACAGCGACTGAGCCGCGACACAAATGCCGAGTGCCACCCGATAGGCATCCGGGTGGTAGCTGCCGGGACCGTGCGACGGCCACAGATCGAGGGTGGCGCCGAAGCCATATTGCGTGGCAAAGGCCGTCATGAAGACGAGCACGTTGATTGCCGAAATGGTGCGGCCAGCAGCATGTGAGCCGCCGAAATAGGCAACGAGCCAGGGGTAAAGCAAGATCGGCGTTTGCCCGAACATACCGAAGGCGAGGAAGATCAGGAACGGCCAGCCAGTGACCTCGAACAGCATCAGCCACTCCGTCACCAGATAGATCGCCACCAGGACGGGGGTGACTGTCAAAACGCTGATGCCGCGCGCCGACAACCGGTCGGCGATGGCGCCGCTCAGCAGCGTGCCGATCAGGAAGCCGACGGCCATCCAGGCAAGACCCTCCGCGACGCCGATCCGGTCGAGCCCCACGACATCGGCCAGCCAGGGTCCGGCCCAAAGCGACTGAACGCCGATCTGGCAGCCGCAGACGGTGGCAATGAGTGGCACAAGGCGCCAGAAAACGGGA
>JBKOZY010000444.1:0-3094 GCA_046726135.1 Pseudomonadota bacterium
GCTTTACTGACGCCAATCATTCGCGCCTGCCGGTCTACCGCGAGACCCTGGATGACCCCTCAGGCATGATCCACATCAAGGATTTCATGCGCTGGATGACCGAGAAGAGCTTCTCCCGACCGCGCCGCGGCCGGCGTCCCAAGAACCCCGAGGAGGCGGCGAACCAAGGAATGGTGCTGCGGCCCGAGGACCTGGCGGTAACGGTGCGGCAGATCGGACTGATCCGGCCATTGCTGTTCGTTCCGCCCTCGATGCGGGCCGCCGATCTGCTGGTGAAGATGCAGACCACCCGCATCCATATGGCGATCGTCGTCGACGAATATGGCGGGACCGACGGACTGGTCAGCATCGAGGATCTCGTCGAGGAGATTGTCGGCGACATCGCCGATGAGCATGACGATGCGGAAGCTCAGCTTCGCGAGGCTGGCGACGGCGTGTTCATTGCCGATGCCCGCACCCCCATCGAAGAGGTGGAATCACTGGTCAACCGCAGCCTCCTGCCGGCCGGGCGCGAGGAGGATGCCGACACGCTCGGCGGTCTCGTCTTCTCCATGCTGGGCCGGGTCCCGGTCCGCGGCGAGCTGGTGCGCCACGACAGCGGTCTCGAATTCGAGATCCTCGAGGCCGACCCGAGGCGGGTGAAGAAGATCCGCATCCATACCGCCGGCCCGGCTGGGACGCCTGCCACCCCACCCCCGGAGCTCGAACCGCCACCTTCGAATGCCGCCTGACATTTCCGGCGGGGCACCGCCTGCGCTACAGCTCGACAGCCGCGGCATCATTCTGTCCGTTCCCCTGAGCTTTGTCCTCGCCACGATCGCCGGAGCGGTATCGGCATTGGCGCTTCCGCCCTATGGTCTGTGGCCGGTGCTGTTCGTTACCGTGCCCGTTCTCCTCGCCGGTCTCGATGCCATCCGCCGGGCCGGCCGCGCTGTGGCGCTGCGGGGATTCCTCGCCGGATTTCTGTTTGGTTTCGGCTACTTCCTGATTTCGCTGCTGTGGATCGGCAATGCCTTCCTGGTCGAGGCCGATATCTATGGCTGGATGATCCCCTTCGCCCTGGCAGGCCTGAGCGCCTACCTCGCCCTCTATTGGGGAGCCGCGGTCATGGTGACAGTGGTGTCATCGCGACCGGGGCTGGCCCGCATCGCTATGCTGGCAGCCTCGCTCGCCCTTGCCGAATGGCTGAGAGGCCACCTGCTCAGCGGCTTCCCCTGGAACACGCCCGGCTACGCCACGGCAGGCCTGCCAGGGCTTGCCCAGACCGCCGCCCTGGTCGGGATCTACGGGTTGACCTTCCTGGTGCTTCTTTGCGCCGGGCTGCCCGCCCTGACCTTTGCCAGACCCCGTGGCCGGGGCGAGGCGGAGATCGCCTGCCTCATCCTGGCTGCAGCCGCAATGGCGACGGTTGTCGGCACCGAGCGCCTCGCCGCCCCGGTGGCCGCCAGCACCGGTTTGAAGCTGCGCCTCGTTCAGGGCAATGTGCCGCAAAACACCAAATGGGACGCCAATCAGGCGCGTGCCATTTTTGCCCGCTACCTGGCCCTGTCGCGCGGCGGCACCGATGGCCGTTCGCCCCTTGGCGACAACACCGTGGTGATCTGGCCCGAAAGCGCCTTGCCCTTTCTCGTCGACGAATCGCCGGCCGCACTGCGCGAGATTGCCGATCTCCTCCCCGACCGCAGCCGACTCCTCCTCGGGGCGCTGCGCCGCGATCAGGACCGAAAGGTCTACAACAGCATCATCGCCATTGCCGGCAACGGCACGATCGAAGCCGTCTATGACAAGGTCCGCCTCGTCCCTTTCGGCGAGTTTCTGCCGTTTTCGCGCTGGCTCGACCCGATCGGAATCCGCCGCTTCATCACCGCGCCGCAGGGCTTCGCAGCCGGCGAACAGAGCCCGGTAATCGAGATTCCCGGTATCCCGCCCTTCGTGCCGCTCATCTGCTATGAGGCGATCTTTCCCGAACAGGCGAGGCGGACTGGCTCGGCCGAATGGTTGATGAATGTCACCAATGATGCCTGGTTCGGCGCATCCAGCGGCCCGTTTCAACACCTGGTCCAGGCACAATTCCGGGCGATCGAGACTGGAATGCCGATGATTCGCATTGCGAATACCGGTATCACTGCGATTTTCGATGGTTACGGCAGGGCGATCGGCGAGCTGAAGCTCGGCACGGAAGGAACCTTGGATGCCGTCCTGCCTCGGGCCCAGCCCGCGACAGCTTACGCTCGCTGGGGCGACTCGCTCTTCTTCCTTGCCCTGCTCGCCACGGCTGCGTCGATTGCCATTATTTCCCTTCGTGCTCGCTGAACCGTCGATTGCAGAAGCCGGTACGCTTATTTTGATTGCATCCAACCTCGGCGTGTATTATCACGTGCAAGCACTTTCAGCGAACCCGCTGAAGGCGAAATTCGGCAGAGCAATCACGGAAGGGCTCGTCCGGACAGGCCGGGGGCAAACGGTCTGAGGGAACACCATGTCAAAACGCAACCCTAACCCCATCGACGTCCACGTGGGAAATCGCGTGAGAATGCAACGAATGCTTGTGGGGATGAGTCAAGAGAAACTGGGCGAGCACCTCGGTTTGACTTTCCAGCAGGTGCAGAAATACGAGAAGGGCTCGAACCGCGTCAGTGCCAGCAAGCTTTATCAAATGGCCCAGGTCCTCGGGGTTCCGGTCCAATTCTTCTACGAGGATCTGCCAGGCAGCCGGGCCGAGGCCAACGGCCCTGGACTTAACGACCAGGGAAGCAGCCAAAGCGAGATCATGGGTTTCCTCGGCTCGAGCGAAGCCATTCAGCTGAATCGCGCCTTTAGCGAGATCGGTGATGTCGCCGTGCGCCGGCGCGTCGTGGACCTCGTCAAGGCCATCGCCAAGCAGGATTAGGGACCTTTACGGACAGTCGGCATTAGGCACCAGGCAGGGGGCGAAGCCCCCCTGCCATTCCACTGCAACTCATTCAGCTTATCCGCTTTGTCCCACCTGCCTCCGGTAGCGGCGACTGAGGCAGGGGTTACGCAAGACCGAGTGAACAACGTCATTTCCGACAGCCTGCCTCCGACTGCCTGCCGCCTGCACACAGCCCTGCTT
>JBKOZY010000445.1:0-5061 GCA_046726135.1 Pseudomonadota bacterium
GACCCGGGCAGTCAGCATTGGGACCTTCCGAGTCTTGCGTAGGCAACATGGGATAGCGAATTTCTGGCGCGCGATTGTTCACATCGAGCGGCGGCGGTCGCGACCTGACACAACCATCCCAGCGCTGATCGGGCGTGAGAGCGAATAGCTCTAGCCACGGCTCCGTGCGATTTTGGATGCCGACATTGACAAAGGACGAGAACGGGACCACCGCCAACTTGACGTCCGCCTCATCGATCATGAGGGTGTCGGCAAGCTCCGCCACGGCCTGACGCAGCGCCGCATCTTTGCTGCCCTTGCCCATCGAAGTGCTGCTGTCCAGCACCAGCGCCACCTCGAGCGGATTCGCCCGCACCGCCTCGCTGGCGACCGCGACCGGGGTCTCGTCGATGCCGACGAGCTTCAGAAGGCCGTTCGGCGACGTTGCATCGGCCTCGACCCTGATCGTCGCCGGCTTGCCAAAGGTAATCCGGACAGCCCCGAGCGCCGCTCTGTCAGCTGTCGGCAGATTGGCGTCCATGTAGAGAGAGATGGTGTTCCGAAGCGCGGCTTCGTCATCGCCACCCTCGGCGCCGGCAGCGAGCACCGCCGCATCAACCACGCCTTGGAGATCGAGCCGCAGATTGCTTGCCCTGAGATAATCGGTCGCGACGCCGAGCACTGCGCATAGTGGGACCACCGTCAGTGCAAATGCCACGCCGACATTGCCACTGGCTGCAGCCAACCACGAACGAATCAAGGGCATCCGGGGCCCCCGTAAGGGTTGTGTGCTTTCCCGATTCACGCAAATTAAGGTTGATCATCGGTTGGATGCAAATGCCGCCGGAGCCAATGGTTATTGGCAAGTTACCGGACATGGTCACGAGGTAGGAGGCTCACGAGATGCCCCTTAGCTCACGAACAACAAGGCCAGACCAATGATACCGAGGCCGGTGCGCTCGATGGCCGACAGCGCTCGCCAGGCATAACCGGTCAGCGCTGCCGCGAAGGCAGCAAGCGATGCTGCGGCGACGACGCTCGTCGCCACGATCAGCGCGAAATCGGCGAGCGTCGTCGGAGCGGCACCTTGCGGCGTGATCATCAGGAGCCGCAAGCCGGTCGGGCTGAGGCAGAACATCACCGGTACCAGAAAAGCCGGCAAGGTGTACTTCCATGCCTGCCGCATCGTGGCGAACGGCCGCCCGCCGGTCAGGGCCGCCGCCGCAAATGGGGCAAGCGCTGTCGGTGGCGACACATCGGCAAGCACCGCGTAGTAGAACATGAACATATGGGCGGCGGGTTCTGGGATCCCCACCTTGACCAGCGCCGGCACCAGCATCACCGCGGCGATGATGTAGCTGGCGGTGACCGGCACGGCGAGGCCGAGCACCCACATGGCAAGTGCCGCCAGCAGGATCACCGCAAGCCGCAACCCCTGACCGAACTCGACGATGATGCCGGAGATGGTGAGCCCGAGCCCGGTCAAATTGACGACGCAGACGATGATCCCGGCGCAGGCGCAGGTCGCGACCACCCCGAGCGTCGCTCGTGCCCCGTCGCTCAGCGCCTCGATCATGCGCGTCTCGTCGGGGGAGGGATCCAGTCCGCGCCGAATCGCTGCCAATGCCTGCAGCGCCGAGAACGCTATTGCCCCGGCCATCCCCCAGAACACCGCTGCCGAGATCCGCCCATCGAGAAGCCCGAGCGGCAGCAACCCCGGATCAAGACGGCCGATCGCCAGAGCAACGATTCCCGATATCACCCCGAAGCCGAAGGCTGGCAGTGTCACAAGGCGGCTGTCCGCCCTGAGCATCGACAGCACGAAAGCGATCGCCAGCGACCAGAACACCGCCATGAATGAAGTGAAGCCGAGCGCCAGAATGACGGCGATCGCGACGAGCGAGATGAAGTGGTAGCCCTGCGACAGGGTGAGCCCGAGCACCGAGGCGTCGCTGCCCGCTGCCGAGCGGATTTTGAGCCGGCGGGCATCGGCTTCGGTCATCAACCAACAGGACAGATAGTAGAGCAGCGTCGGGATTGTGGCGTAGATGAGGATGGTGAGATACGGCACGTCGAGATATTCGGCGATGATGAAGGCAGCGGCCCCAAGCGTCGGCGGCGACAGGGTTGCCCCGATACCGGCCGCCGAGATCATGCCGCCCGCCGTCTCCGGATCGTAGCCGGCGCGCCGGAGCAATGGCCAGGTGAGCGAAGCAACGGTGACTGTGGTAGCGACGCCTGAGCCCGACACCGTGCCCAGCAGGAAGCCCGCGGCATTAACGGCGCGTCCAGGTCCCCCTGGTGCCGCTTTGCGGCCGAACACCGCCATCGCCCAGTCGACGAAGAACCGGCCGGCACCGCCGCGCTCCAGCACCGCGCCATAGATCGTGAACAGAATGATGAAGGTTGCGGCCACGTCGAGCGGCGTCGAGAAGATGCCCTCGAACGTCAGATAGCTCTGCCCGATGATGCGGTGGACCGAGAAGCCGCGATGGTCGAACGGCTCGGGCACCCATGGGCCGAAATAACAATAGACGAGGAACGCGATGGCAATCGCCGGAAGATGCCAGCCAATGGTGCGTCGGGTCGCCTCGAGAATGAGAAAGATCAACGCACCGCCAAGCGCCAGCTCCTCCGGTGTCGGCCGCGTCGGGCGGATTTTGTAGGCTTCGATGTTGAGCGGCAGATAGAGCGTTGCGATCACCGCCACGGCGGCGAACGCCCAGTCGATGATCCGGGTCGCCCGCGGGTGGCCCGGGAAGGTACGGCCAAGCGGATAGAGCAGGAAGATCAGCACCAATGCCAATGCCAGGAACGACGCCCGGTAAAGCGTGGTATTGACCGAGAACTGCGTCCAGAACAGCGCATAGGCCGACAGCGTGAAGGCAAGCCCCCCGGTCAGCCAGCCGAGCCGGCCCTGAGGCCGGTCGGCGGGACCACCCTCGCTATCGATCGACAGCCGCTCGAGCTCGTCCGGTGTGAGCCGTTGCGGCTCGTCGGACGCGCCCGCCACCGTGCTCAGAGCTGCACGCCCTTCGACTGATAGAACGCCACCGCTGCCGGATGGAGCGGCACCGCCGTCTTTGCTGCCGCGCTCTTGAGCGATAGTTTGCGGGCCTCGGGATGGATCGCCTTCACGGCGTCGAGATTGCCGAAGATCCCCTCGAGGATGCTCTTGACCAGTTCATCCGGAGCATTTGCCGCGACCAGCAGCACATTGGCGACGCCGAGCCCTGAGACCTCCTGGTCCTGCCCGGCATAGGCGTTTGCCTTCAACGTGAATGGTCGATAGAGGCCGGGGAACTCCTTGTCGATCGCCTGCAACTCACCGCTGGTCGGAACGAATACGAGCTTGGGCTGCCCCGACGCCGCGAGGTCCTTCACCGCTGCCGTCGGCACGCCGCCGATCCAGAAAAAGCCCACGATCTTGCCATCCTTGAGCGCCCCGGCCGATTCGGCGACCCCGAGATTGTCGCGCCCGACATCTGCCTGCGGATCAAGCCCGGCCGCCTTCAGGACGCGGTCGGCGATCGACTCCGTCGAGGATCCGGCCGACCCGACCGACACGCGCTTGCCCTTGAAGTCGGCGACCTTGCCAATCTGCGCGTCGGCCGCGGCGCAGACATGGAAGAAGCTGTCATAGAGCAGGGCGACGGTGCGGATATCCTGCTTGCCGTCATTGGCATAGGCACCCAGCCCGTTTAGTCCCTCCCAGGCGGAATCGAGGGTGGCGAAACCGAGCTCTGCCTCGCCCGCTGCCAGCAGCTTGACATTGTCGACCGAGCCGCCGGTGACCTGAGCGGTCGCCTGCATGTCGGGAACCTTTTCCGACAGGATCTTGGCGATGCCGCCGCCATAGGGGTAGAACACCCCGCCGGTGCCGCCGGTGACGACGGTGATGCGCGTCTTGGCGCGCGCCAGCCGGGGACCGGCGACGACGCCGGCGATGAGCCCGGCCGAGACATTGAGGACGGTGCGGCGGGACAATCCTTTGTGCAACATGAGGTGCCTCCCTGCTGATGGCGTTTTCTGGCACCTTAACGATCGCTTACACGACTGTCACATAACTCCTTTATGGCCGGCACCATGGATGATTTCGCCACATGTGACCTCACCCCGAGAGCCGTTCCGGGCTTCTCCGAACGGCTCGCCACCATCGCCAATTTCCTTCCCGCCGATCTCTGCGCCCGGATTGTCGCCGAGATCGAGGCGCTCGGCGACACCGAACGCAGCTACCTGCCGCTCCACAAGCAGGGCGGCACCGTCGCCTACGAGACCTTGCGGATCCATGCCCCGACCGCCGTCGCGCTCTATCAGTCGGCGGCGATGCGGCAGGTGATCGCAGCCATAGTCGGTCTGGACGTTGAGACAACCCCGCTGACCGACAAGAGCTCCTGCTCGGCGCTGTACTACGTCAAGCCGGGCGATCATATCGGCTGGCACTACGACCACAATTTCTACAAGGGTCGGCACTTCACCGTGCTCCTGCCGCTCGCCAATCAAGGTCATGGCGAGGGCGGTCTGTCCTCGGCGCGATTGCTGGTGCGCCACGGTGAGAGGGAGCAGGTGATCCCGACGCCGCCCAACACGCTTGTCGTCTTCGAAGGCGCCAAGGTCCTGCACCGCGTGACCACTCTTGCCGAGGGCGAGCGGCGGATCGTGCTGTCGATGACCTACTGCACCGACCCGCGCAATTCGCGCCTCCAGGAAGCTGCCCGCCGCGTCAAGGACACCGCCTATTTCGGCCTGCGCGCGCTCTGGGGGTAGTTTCACCCTGTCCAGCCGAGGCCTGCCGAAATGCAGTTCATCGACAGGAGCAATGGCACGAGCGAACGAGTCCTGGTCAAGCCTTCGGCCTTTTCGGCGCGGAACTGCGCCAGAAGCTCGACCTGCAGCGCATGGGTCCGCTCGAGCAGCGGGCTGACCTGGTCGAGCCGGCGGCGGAACGACGGGAAGCGCTCGGCAAGCGCCGTCTCGCCGGTCAGCCGCAGGACCTCCGAGCAGGTGAGCTCATACTCGCCCTTGACGAGGTCAAGGATGAATCGGCTCTGGGCCCGGTCGGCGACCAGCGCTGCATAGGAT
>JBKOZY010000446.1:0-3993 GCA_046726135.1 Pseudomonadota bacterium
GGCGACGCCGATACCGTTGAGGAGCCCGATGCCGATGCCGCAGCCGATTCCGAACGGAATGGCGAGCGCCTCACCGACCGCCCCCCACGCGGCGATCGCGCTGGACATCATCCCGCCGAGCGCCACCACCCAAGGCACCGAGAGATCGATCTGACCGAGCAGTATGACGAGCATCATCCCGGTCGCGATCACCCCGAGAAATGACGCGACCTTGAGCTGCTGCAGCAGATACTCCGGCGACAGGAAGCTCGGCGAGTAGAGGCTGCCGAGCAGCAGAAGGACCACGATGCAGCAAAAGGCGATGGCCACCGACGGGTCGAACCACCGGGTGAGGAGAATGAGGGGCCGGGCTGCCGGCTGGGCGTCATCGGTCTCCATCTGACCTAGCCGAAATAATCCAACCGGTTGCGGACCTGCAGAAGGCGGAAAGCGCCGAGAGACACCGCCAGCAGCAGCACCAATCCCTGGAACAGCGGCTGCCACAGTGGCTCGAGATCGAACACGAACAACAGATCGCCGATGGTGCGGAAAACGAAAGCGCCGAAGATCGCCCCGATGGCGCTCCCGACGCCGCCGAACAGCGACACTCCGCCAAGCACCACCGCGGCAATCGAGTAGAGCGTGTAGGTGTTGCCATTGGCAGCGGATGCTTCGCCCGAATAGGTGAAGAAGGTCAGGAACAAGCCGCCAAACCCCGCGAGCAAACCAGCGAGACTGTAGGCGACGAAGCGCGCCCGGCGAATGGGCACGCCCGACATGTAGGCGGCCGCCTCCGATGAGCCGGTGGCATAGGCGGCGCGCCCGGTCAGCGAGCGCCGAAACGGAATCCAGATCACGAGCACGACAGCGAGGAGCACGACCAGGCTCGCCGGGACCCGGTCGAGCAGCTTGCCGGTCAGCGCATCGGCGAGATCCTGATTGACCTCGCCACCGGGAACCGGTCGCAGCAGCAGCGCGATGCCGAAATAGATGGCCCCGGTGGCGATGGTTGTGACGATCGGCTGCAGCCTGCCATAGATGACGATCAGACCATTGATCATTCCGCAGGCAAGGCCGGCAGCCAGCACCGCGACGACGCCGAACGCCGTTTCGAGCGGCGTTCCCGCTACCAGCCAGGAGGCGAGGCAGTTCGTCAGCACGAAGATCATGCCGAGCGAAAGATCGATTCCGGCCGTGACCACCACCAGTGTCTGTGCCATCGCGACAAA
The DNA here is from genome assembly GCA_046726135.1 of Pseudomonadota bacterium. Classification (GTDB taxonomy): domain Bacteria; phylum Pseudomonadota; class Alphaproteobacteria; order Rhizobiales; family Aestuariivirgaceae; genus DATAFF01. Next base: position 1,209 of record JBKOZY010000446.1, read on the forward strand.
GGCCAGGAGCACGCCTTTGTTCGATGCCGTGGTCACGACGTTGAGCGTGAAGCCGGCGGGATGATTGGTCACATAGATGGTGAACATGACAACGAACAGCGCCACGGCAATCAATGTGCCGCGCTGCTCGCGGATGAGGAAGCGCCAGTTCTTCACGTCGCTCCCCTCGTTTTCGCGGTGCCATTGGCACCGATCGACAGAGCGCTTGCGACCAGCGCCCGGTCGGTGATCTCCTCCCCTTCGAGCTCGCTGATCACCGAACCATCGAACAGCACGAGCACGCGGTTGCAGCAATTGATCAGCTCGTCATAGTCGGTCGAATAGAAAACGATGGCGACGCCGCTCTCGGCCAGCCGTCGCAGCAGCTTGTAGAGCTCCTGCTTGGTGCCGACATCGATGCCGCGTGTGGGATCGTTGAGCAGAATGATCCTCGGGGTGACCATCAGCCATTTGGCGATCACCACCTTCTGCTGGTTGCCGCCGGAAAGCGCGCTGACGGGTTCGTCATTCGAAGAGGAGCGGATCGCCAGCAGCGAGATCATCTCGGCGATAAGCCGGCGTTCTGCAGCAAAATCGATCAATCCCGCCCTCGAGATCCGCTGCAGCGCCGCGAAGGAGAGATTGTCCCGCACCGACATCGGCAGCATCAGCCCCTCGGTCTTGCGGTCTTCCGGGATCAGCGCCATCCCGATTTGCGGCGCCTTGGCGTCGCCTGGCCCTGCCACCGCAACTTTGTTGCCATCGATCCGCAGCTCGCCGGTGACGCTGCGCAACACCCCGAACAAGGCAAGCAGCAGCTCGCGCTGGCCCTGGCCGTCGAGTCCGCCAAGCCCCACCACCTCGCCCGCCTGCACGCTGAACGAGATGTCCCTGAGGCGATCGCTCCAGCTCAGGCCATTGACCTCGAGCACCGGCACCCGTTCAGCCGGGACTGACGCCGGTTTCGGCGGAAAAACGTGCCGGTATTCGCGGCCGATCATCAGCTCGACGACCTCATTGTCGCTCTTGGTGCCTGCCTCGTAGGTCGCCACATTGCGGCCATTGCGGAACACCGTGCAGACATCGGCAAGCTCGGCGATCTCCTGCATGCGATGCGAGATGTAGAGGAGCGCCAGGCCCTCCTTCCGCAACCTTTTCAGGACATCGAAGACCTTGGTGACATCGCCTTGCGTCAGCGCCGAGGTGGCCTCGTCAAGGATCAATATGCGCGGATTGCGGGCCAGCGCCTTGGCAATCTCGACCAGCTGCCGGCGCGACAGAGGCAGGTCGCGGACCTGCGCCATCGGATGAATGTCGGCTGCTCCGGCCCGCGCCAGAACGGCATCCGCCATGCGTCGCTGTTCGCCGCGATCGATCAGGCCGAACCGCCGTGGCGGATCGCTGATGAAGATGTTGTCGGCAACCGTCAGATCGGGAATGAGCGACAGTTCCTGGAAGACGCAGGCGATGCCGGCCCGGCTGGCCTGCGCCGGCGATGCGAACGTCACCTCGCGCTCGTCGAGCATCATGCGCCCGGAATCCGCCGCGGTCACTCCGGCAATGATCTTGATGAGCGTCGATTTCCCTGCACCGTTCTCGCCGAGTATCGCGTGAATGCGCCCGGCCTCGACTGCCAGCGATGCATCTCTCAGCGCATTGACGCCGCCATAGCGCTTGGAGATCCCTTCCATCCGGAAAATCGGGGTGGCGAGCGCCTCCATCGCATCCTCGGATGAAGCCGGCGACGACAACGCTGATGTTCTCGCCGCCGCCGCGGCTCAGGCCTACTGATTGGCCTCGCTCTGACCCATGATCTCCTGGGCCGTGAAATTGATGCCGCAAGTCGGGAAGGAATTTCCGACAAAGAAATTGTCCGACTGATCGGGATAGTAGTCCTGGTTCTCCTTGAAATTGGGATCTTCCACAATGGCAAGCGGCAGCTTCACCGATTGTGGCACGATCTGGCCCTCGAGAGCAGAGATCGCCGTCTTGATCGCCACCGCGACCTGTGCCGGGCCGGTGCCGGCCGAGGAGCATTTGAGCCCATCGCCCGAATGCTTGGCACAGAACTTTCGGAAGCCATTCTCGGTCTCGCCGCCGAACGGCACAAAGGGATGCTTGGCGTCGATCATCGCCTGGACGATTCCGGTATCGCCTCCTTGACCGGTGATGCCGTCGAACTTCTTGTGCACGGCAATGGCATCCGCCGTGACCTTCTGCGCCGTCGGATCATCCCACTTTCCCATCACCTCGACGACATCCCATTTCTTGCCCGAGGCGTTCAGGGTCTCGTGAATGCCGTCATGCCGATCGCGATCGACTGATGTTCCCTCGACTCCCCGCACCTCGAGGACCTTGCCGCCATTCGACACGTTCTTGATCAGCCAATTGGCCCACAGCACGCCGAGCCCCTTCTGATCCACATTCACGTTGATCGCATCTTCCGTATCGAGGATGTTGTCGAAAGCCACGAGCACCACGCCGGCATCCTTGGCGCGCTTGATTACCGGCGCGAAAGCCTTGGGGTTTTGCGCATTGACGACGACCGCATCATAGCCGGCGTCGATGAAATTGTTGATCGCCGAGATCTGCGCCGCCACGTCCTCGCCAGTCGAGACAACCTTGAACTCCTTGATCTTGGCCGCGACATCCGGCTGCCCGGCAAATGCCTTGGCGGTCTTGATCATCTGGATGCGCCAGGTGTTGGCGATATAACCATTGGCCAGCGCAATACGGTACGGGCCCTGCTTGGTGGGGAATTTGAAGAACTTGGTGCTCTCTGACCACGGGACGAAGCATTGTGGAT
>JBKOZY010000447.1:0-2060 GCA_046726135.1 Pseudomonadota bacterium
CTTTCGACCATGGCCTTGGCCGCCACCGGCGTGGTCACTGGGCTCACCGGATGAACCGGCCCTTCGACGCGGACCGGCGCCGTCCGCTGACGCATCCGATAGATGGCGAACGCTGCAAGCGCCGTATAGATGACGGCCATATAGGTCATGAACCCCGGCGTCCCGAGCCGTTGCATGAAGGCACCGGCGAGCGACGGCCCGAGCACCGCGCCGCTGCCATAGATCAGCACCAGCTGGCCCGACGCGCCGAGCATCTGGTCGCGGCGCAGATGGTCGTTGGCATGCGCCACCGCCAGCGAATAGAGCGGCAGCGACAGCGCCCCGAACAGCGTGAAGAGCCCGATCAGGATCTCGCGCGAATAGGGCTGCACCATGATGGATGCGATCGCGATTATCGACGACAGCAGCGCCAGCATCGTCATCAAGCTGCGCCGGTCGTAACGGTCGGAGAGCAAGCCGATGGGATATTGCGAGACGATGACGCCGATCGGCGGCAACGCCATCATCAGCGAGATATAAGCGAGCGGCAGACCCTGCATGACGCCATAGATCGCGCCCATGCTGAAGAAAGCGCTCTGGCCGAGACCGTTGGCGAAGGTCGCCACCACCGCCAGCGGCGATGACCGATAGAGATCGCGCAGACGCACCGCCTGCGCCTCCTCGATCGACGGCGCCTCGATTCGTGTAAGAGCGATCGGAACCAGCGACAGCGCCAGCAGCACCGCCACGAGGATGAAGCGTACGAAGCCGTTGGCGTCCGGCACGTTGAGCAGGAACTGCCCGGCCCCGAGCGAGCCATAGACGATGATCATGTAGATCGACAGGATCTGGCCGCGCGACTGGTTGGTGACCGCCGCATTGAGCCAGCTTTCGCACACGATATAGAGACCGGCGGTGCAGATGCCGGCCGTTAGCCGCAGCACGAACCACCAAATGGGCTCGACATAAAGGGGAAACATCAGCACCGCCGTGGCATCGACCGCGGCGAGCGCCGCGAACACCCGGATATGACCGACCTTGGTCACCAGGTTCGGCGTCACGAAGGAGCTGAGGAACAGGCCGAGATAATAGCCGGACATGATCACGCCGACCGACGTAGCGGAGAAGCTCTCCGCCGCCGCTCTGATGCCGACCAGCGAGCCCTGGAGCCCATTGCCGAGCGCCAGCAGCATCACCCCGAACAGGAGCGCCCAGACAGTTCTCAGATGAATGATCATGCCAGCCCCGCCGCTGATGATCGATATCCCCAAGCCCCCCGCTTAGGCGCTTGCTGTGTCGATATCAAGCCAAAGGATTGAATTTCCGGGTTGTTTCAGATGATTCCAGTCTGCCTGAGCTTGAGATCGAGGATCTCCGCATCAGAGGGTTTCATCATGCATTCGGCGGCCCCGCCCCAGATGGTCCGGCCGATTCTGGCAGCTTCCCGTTCCTGCGGACAGACGATGACCACCGGCCAGCGCTCGCCAGTGCGTCCGAGCCGGCGGATGAAGGCGGCAGCGTCGGGGCAGGTCTTCCCCTCGTCGATCACGATAAGCTCCGGCATCTTGCGCGAGCAGATCTCGAGCGCTTCCTGCTCGCCAGTTGCTGCCGCCAGCTCAAATCCATAGGCCGACAGCATGCCCGCGAGCTTGAGCCGGTCATCGAGATTGTCGTCGACGATCAAACATCGTGTCATATCGACGTGCCCTTCAAGCCACATGTCAAATTTCCGATCCCCGCCGCCCTGACAGCGAGTCCTGCGGCCCCAGGGTTAATGCCGAGTTAACAAGTTATCCACAGCTTTTTGGAACGGAAATAATCACGGAAAATCATGGGCATGCTGAATTTTTGTTCTCAACTTATCCACAGCTGGTGAAAACAGTGGTTTCGTATTTGTTCGCAACAATCGGGAGACTCAGAGGGAATCGCACTGCTAAACAGAGGGCGCGATTCACTTCCCTCGCGGAGATTGCAGATGGCCGGCTTGTGGTTCGAGGAGTTCGAGGTCGGGCGGGTCTATGCCCATCCGATCACCAGGACGGTGACCGAGATGGACAACATGATGTTCTCCTGCCTCACCA
>JBKOZY010000448.1:0-4334 GCA_046726135.1 Pseudomonadota bacterium
GCCAGGGCCTGCCGCGGCGCAGCCCTGCTGTCTCTGGTAAACGGCCAGATCATAAGGCCAAATCGTTCTGTAGGATGCATTGGTGGGCCATACCCGTTGCATATTACAGTAGCGCGTCGCCCCATGGTTTTTCCAGGCCGGCGAAGCAAGGGAGCAATTGTCGTGAATGACCATGATTTGACGGCGCACGAGCCGATCGACGAGGGGATGCTGGCCTTTTACGAGACCCTGTCGGCCAACACCCCGCCGGAGAGCGTCGACTGGCCTCTGTCCGAGCAGCGCCGCCTCTGGGACAAGGTATGTTCCTCATTCCGCGCCGAGCGACCCCCTGGGGTCGTGGTCGAGGATTTCACCGTCCCCGGCGATGTCGCGGTGCCGGTCCGTCTGTACCGGCCCCCAGGCGCCGGCCCCTTCCCCGGGGTGATTTACGGCCATGGCGGCGGCTGGGTGCTGGGCAGCATCGAGACCCATGACGACATGTGCGCCGAGATCGCCGCGCTGGCCGATGTTGCCGTCGCCGTCGTCGACTACCGCCTCGCGCCGGAGAATCCGCATCCCGCACAGCTCCGCGACAGCCTGGCAGTGCTTTCCTACATGCGCCATGCCGGCGCCAGGCGGGCCATCGACCCGGCGCGGATCATTGCTGCCGGCGACAGCGCCGGCGGCCAGATGACCGCCGCCCTGGCCATGTGGCTGCGCGACAAGGGCCTGCCGCAGCTGCGCGGCCAGGTTCTGATTTACCCGGTGCTCGGGACCGACACCGGCACCGCCTCTTATGAGCGCAATTGCCAGGGCCCCTGCCTGACCCGGGCCGAGATGGAATATTACCTCGCGGCCTTCCTCGGCCCGGTCGGCTCGCCGCAGCGCAGCGACCCCTACGCCGTCCCGCTGCTCGCCAGGGATTTCTCCGGCCTGCCGGCGGCATTCATCACCGTGGCGGCCCACGACCCGCTGCATGACGATGGCCTGCTCTATCACCGCGCCCTGCAGCATGCCGGTATTCCCTCCGCCCTGCGCCGCGAACCGGCACTGGCCCACAGCTATATGCGCGCCCGCCACCACAGCCGACCGGCCATGGCAGGTTTCCGCGCCATTGCCCAGGCGGTGAAGGCGCTCGCCCATGACGGGCACCTCCCCTGATGCACCGCCTTCCGGAGATCCACCCGTGAAGACTGTCGACCAGTTCCCCCGCGCCGTCCGCGAGATCGAGAACCGATGGATCGAGCTTGCCGACAGTACCCGTCTCGCCGCCCGGATCTGGCTGCCCGAGGACGCGTTGACCAGCAAGGTGCCGGCGATCCTCGAATACCTTCCCTACCGCAAGCGCGACGGAACGGTGGTCCGCGATGCCCTGACCCATCCGTATTTCGCCGGCCATGGCTATGCCTGCCTGCGCGTCGATATGCGCGGCAATGGCGAGTCGGACGGTGTCATGCTCGACGAATATGCCCTTCAGGAGCAGGAGGATGCCCTCGCTGTCATCGCCTGGGCCGCTGCCCAGCCCTGGTGCACCGGAAGCGTCGGCATGATGGGGATCTCCTGGGGCGGCTTCAACGGGCTGCAGGTTGCGGCCCGACGACCGCCCGCGCTTAAGGCCATCATCACCCTGTGCTCGACCGATGACCGCTACAGCGACGACATCCATTTCAAGGGCGGCTGCGTCATCAACGAGAAACTCGGCTGGGGCGGCACCATGCTGGCCTATTCCTCGCGCCCGCCCGATCCGGTGCTGGTTGGCGACCGCTGGCGCGCCATGTGGCTCGAGCGCCTCGAGGCCGAGCCATTCCTCGCCGCCGATTGGCTGCGCCATCCCCGCCGCGACGCCTATTGGAAGCATGGCTCGGTGAACGAGGATTTCTCCGCCATCGAGGCCGCGGTCCTCGCCATTGGCGGTTGGAACGATGCCTATTCCAACGCCGTGCCGCGGCTGCTCGCCGGCCTTCGCAGCCCGGTCAAGGCGATCATCGGCCCGTGGGCCCATGCCTATCCCCATTTCGCCATTCCGGGACCGCAGATCGGTTTTCTTCAGGAGGCGCTGCGCTGGTGGGATTTCTGGCTGAAGGGCGAGCCCACCGGCGTGCTCCGCGATCCGGCTGTCCGCTATTACGTCCTGGACTCGATCAAGCCGGACCGTCTCCCCATGACCTGGCCGGGACGATGGCGCGAGGACAGCTTCTGGCCCGGCTCGGGCATCGAGCGCAACGTGCTTCACCTGACGGCGGACGGGCTGCGCCCGGCCCAAGGGCCGCCGCGCAGCCTCGTTGTGAACTCGCCCCAGACCACCGGCCTTGATGGCGGCGAGTTCTGCATCATCTGGCTTGGCCCGGAATTTCCGGGCGACCAGACGCGGGATGATCAGGGCTCGCTCACCTTCGACTCCGGCGTGCTTTCCGAGCCGGTCGAGATCATTGGCGCCCCCGAGATTGAGCTCGAATGCGCCTCCGACCGGCCCGTCGCCTTTCTCGCTGCCCGCCTCAACGACGTGAGGCCCGACGGCACGGTCAGCCGCATCACCTACACCATCAGGAATCTCTGCCATCGCGACAGTCACGAATTCCCCTCAGCCCTCGAGCCGGGCCGGCGCTATCGCATCAAGCTGAAGCTCGACGACATTGCCTGGCGCCTGCCCAAGGGGCACAAGCTCAGGCTCGCGCTCTCGACCTCCTATTGGCCCATGATGTGGCCCGCGCCCGCGGTCGCCGAGATCACCGTTTTCACGCCCGACAGCCGCCTGATCCTGCCCCTCCGCCGCCCCGCCGAGAACGAGCGCCAGACGCGTCTGCCCGAGCCGGTTGCCGCACCGGCCCTCGCGCGCGAGCCGATCCGTGAGCCCGCCAACCGCCGCGAGGTCGTCGCCGATCCTGACACCGGTCGCGTCAGGCTCGACATCGTCGACGATTTCGGCTGCTACCGGAATGGCGAGCATGGGATGATCGCCGGCAGCATCGGCAGGGAGACCCACGAGATCACCCCCGGCGACCCGCTCTCGGCCCGCATGACCACCCATTGGACCGAGGAGCTGGCGCGCGATGACGGCCCCTGGGCCGGCTGGCGGGTGCGCACCGAGACCACCTCCGAGATGACCGCGACGCAGAAGCATTTCCGCCTCAAGGCGCGGATCGAGGCCTATGACGGGGACCAGCTGGTCTTCGCTCGCGATTTCGACGAGGAGATCCCCCGGGATTTGAATTGATTGATGGCGCCGCATCCCTCGTCCTGGCTGTTCCCCCGTCCCGAAGGGCTCTATTGCGCACCCGGCGACTTCTTCATCGATCCGATCCGCCCCGTCGCGAGCGCCGTCATCACCCACGGCCATGGCGACCATGCCCGGCCGAACAACGCCGCCGTTCTCGCCACACCCGAGACGCTCGGCATCATGCGCGTGCGCTATGGCGAGGCGGCGGGCGGCAGCCTCGATCCCCTGCCCTATGGCAACGAGCGTCAGGTCGGCGGCGTCTCCCTCAGCCTCCACCCCGCCGGTCACATTCTCGGCTCCGCCCAGGTCGAGCTGACCTGGCAGGGCGCCTGCGCCGTCATCTCCGGCGATTACAAGCGCGCCGCCGATCCGACCTGCCAGCCATTCGAACTCAGGCGCTGCGATCTCTTCATCACCGAGGCGACCTTCGGACTTCCGGTCTTCCGCCATGAGAACGCCGCCCACGAGGCAGAGCGGCTCATCGCCTCGATCGCCGCCAACCCCGACCGCTCCCACCTCCTCGGCGCCTATGGCCTCGGCAAGTGCCAGCGGATGATCGTCGTCCTGCGGCAGGCGGGCTTCGATGCGCCGATCTACCTGCATGGCGCCCTCGAGCAGCTCTGTGCCTTCTATCAACGGCAGGGGTTCGATCTCGGACCGCTCTCATCGATCGCCGGGAAGTCCAAGGACGAGCTCAAGGGCGCCCTCGTCATGTGCCCGCCCTCCGAGCTTGCCGGGCGCTGGTCGCGCCGCTTGAGCGATCCCCTGACGGCCTTCGCCTCCGGCTGGATGCGGGTGCGGGCGAGAGCACGCCAGCGCGGCGTCGAGCTGCCGCTCGTTGTTTCCGATCATGCCGACTGGCCGGAGCTGATCGATACCATCGCCGAAACCGGCGCCTCGGAAGTGTGGGTCACCCATGGCCGCGAGGACGCTCTGGTGCATGCGCTGACCATGCGCGGTCTGACCGCGAGGGCGCTGTCGCTCGTCGGCTTCGAGGACGAGGGAGACTGACCGGTGGAGCGCTTCGCCGAGCTCATCGACCGCCTCGTCTATTCCGGCTCGCGCAATGCCAAATTGCGGTTGATCGAAGATTATTTCCGCACCACCCCCGATCCCGATCGCGGCTATGCCCTGGCGG
>JBKOZY010000449.1:0-3015 GCA_046726135.1 Pseudomonadota bacterium
CGCCGATGTGAAGCTGTTCGTCACCGCCACCGCCGAGACCCGCGCCCGCCGCCGCTGGCACGAGCTCACGGCCTTCGGCGACCCGCTGAGCTACGAGGCGGTGCTCGCCGATATCCAAAGGCGCGATGTCCGCGACAGCGAGCGGGCGGTGGCGCCGCTCAAGCCCGCCGCCGGCGCGCGCTTGCTCGATACCACGCTTTTGGATATAGAAGCCGCGTTCCAGGCGGCTCTCGACCTCGTCGAGAGCAGTTTCAATCAGGGGCTGCGTCGCGACTGACGGGGCGGCCCCAGCGGTTCTGAAGCGGGATGCACTGCGCCTGGTCGGTCGCTCCCTCGCTCCATGAGCCACCCATCGAGAGCCCGACGCACCGGCGTTTCCCGGCCTTTCCGCCGGGGCAGCGCAGCATCGGGAGGTCCTGCGGAAATAGCCGCGGGCCAACCCCATTTGAGAAAGCAGAGAACTATGGCGCAAACCGGCACCTACAACCCCTCCCGCGAGGATTTCGCGGCGATGCTCGACGCCTCCTTCAACGAATCAACCGCCACCGAAGGCTCGGTCGTGAAGGGCAAGGTGGTGGCCATCGAGAATGATCTGGCCATCATCGATGTCGGGCTGAAGACCGAGGGACGGGTGCCGCTCCGCGAGTTCCAGACCCCCGGGCGCGACGGCAAGCTCGAGATTGGCGACGAGGTCGAGGTCTATCTCGAGCGCATCGAGAATGCCATGGGCGAGGCCGTCATCTCCCGCGACAAGGCCCGCCGCGAGGAAGCCTGGATCCGGCTCGAGAAGTCGTTCGAAAAGAACGAGCGGGTCGATGGCGTGATTTTTGGGCGGGTCAAGGGCGGCTTCACCGTCGATCTCGGCGGCGCCGTCGCCTTCCTTCCGGGCAGCCAGGTGGACATCCGGCCGATCCGCGACGTTGGCCCGCTGATGAACCTGTCGCAACCCTTCCAGATTCTCAAGATGGACCGCCGCCGCGGCAACATCGTCGTTTCGCGCCGCGCAGTGATGGAGGAGACCCGCGCCGAGCAGCGCTCCGAGCTGGTTCAGAACCTGGTCGAGGGCCAGGTGGTGGATGGGGTGGTGAAAAACATCACCGACTACGGCGCCTTCGTCGATCTGGGCGGCATCGACGGGCTGCTGCACGTCACCGACATCTCCTGGAAGCGCGTCAACCACCCCTCCGACGTCCTCAGCGTCGGCCAGCAGGTCAAGGTCCAGATCGTCAAGATCAATCCCGAAACCCACCGCATCAGCCTCGGCATGAAGCAGCTCGAGAAGGATCCGTGGGAAGGCGTCGCCGCCAAATATCCGCCCGGCATCCGCATCAAGGGCCGGGTCACCAACATCACCGATTATGGTGCCTTCGTCGAGATCGAGGAGGGCATCGAGGGCCTCGTCCACGTTTCCGAGATGAGCTGGACCAAGAAGAACGTCCACCCCGGCAAGATCCTCTCCACCTCCGAGCAGATCACTGTTCAGGTGCTCGAGGTCGATCCGGTCAAGCGTCGCATCTCGCTCGGCCTGAAACAGACCCTCGACAATCCTTGGGTGGTGTTCGCCGAGAAGTTTCCGCCCGGCAGCCAGGTCGAGGGCGAGGTCAAGAACATCACCGAATTCGGCCTGTTCATCGGCCTCGAGGGCGATGTCGACGGCATGGCCCATCTCTCCGACCTCGATTGGCGCCGGCCCGGCGAGGAGGCGATCAAGGACTACAAGAAGGGCGACGTCGTCAAAGCCGTGGTGCTCGATGTCGACACCGAGAAGGAGCGCATCTCGCTCGGCGTCAAGCAGGTCACCGGCGATCCGATGGAGCAGATTGCTGGCATCAAGAAGGGCGACACCGTCACCTGCGAGGTCGTCCAGGTCCAGGACAACGGCATCGAGGTCAAGATCGCCGGGACCGATGTCACCTCCTTCATCCGCCGCAGCGATCTCGCCCGCGACCGCTCCGAGCAGCGGCCCGAGCGCTTTGCCATCGGCGAGAAGGTCGATGCCAAGGTGATCCAGATCGAAAAGGGGTCCCGCAAGATCCAGGTGTCGATCAAGGCGCTGGAGATCGCCGAGGAGAAGGCGGCGGTGGCGCAATACGGCTCTTCCGACTCCGGCGCTTCCCTGGGCGATATTCTCGGCGCCGCCCTGTCCAAGGCCAAGGCCAAGGGAGAGGCCGGCGGACGCGAATGAGGCGCGCCGTCCTGGCGCCCGACCGCGAGATTGGTGAGAAAAGATGACGCTCGAGGCCGACTCGATTGCTGCCCGCCGCAGGCTTCGCCGCTCCCTGAGCTTCTGGCGCGTCGCCGCCATCATCGCTGCCGCCCTGGCCATCCTTGCCTTCGTGCTGGCGGGCGGCCCCGACGGCTTCAAGCGGCGCACCGATCACATTGCCAGGATCAAGGTCGAGGGATTGATCACCGGCGACCGACCATTCCTGAAGTTGCTCGAGAAGCTGGCAAAGGCCGATCGCGTCAAGGCGGTGATCATCGACATCGACAGTCCCGGCGGCACCACCGCCGGGTCCGAGGCGGTCTATGAGGGAATCCGCAAGATTGCCGCTAAGAAGCCGGTGGTGTCCGTTATGGGCACCATCGCCGCCTCCGGTGGCTATGTCACCGCCATCGCCTCCGACTATATCGTCGCCCGCGGCAACACCATCACCGGCTCGATCGGCGTGATCTTCCAGTGGGCCCAGCTTCAGAAGATGCTCGACACTCTCGGCGTCCAGATGCTCGAGGTCAAGAGCGGTGAGCTCAAGGCCGAGCCCAACTTCTTCAAGCCGCCCTCCGAAAAGTCGATCGCCGTCGCCAACAGCATGATCCAGGACTCCTTCCGCTGGTTCACCGGCCTGGTCACCGAGCGGCGCCGCCTGCCCGCCGATCGTGTCATCGTTTTGTCGGACGGCCGCGTCTACACCGGCCGCCAGGCGCTGCAGGAGAAGCTCATCGACGCGATTGGCGGCGAGGACCAGGCGCTCCAATGGCTGCGCAAGGAGAAAAAGATCTCCGAGACCCTCAAAG
>JBKOZY010000450.1:0-2196 GCA_046726135.1 Pseudomonadota bacterium
GTATGTGGCTTGAGAATGTTCCAGATATAGCGTCTTTGGTTCCAGAGAGGCCCACGGAGGAGCAGGCTCTATCGGCCCTGATCTTCGTTCGCCAGACATTCAAAACCTTCCCTTTTGCAGATGCCGAGACCATTCAGGATCCGAATTCTGCCGTGGCGGTGGTCGATATCAGCAAGCCACCTGGCAAGGACGAGAGCGCATTTCTCACCGGCTTGCTGACAGCGGTGTGCCGACCCAGCTTGCATCTCGCACCTGGCTTGCTGTTACGCGGAGCACCGATCTCTGGCGCAGGCGCCGGCAAGGGCCTGCTTGCCCGCTGCACCTGCATTATCGCCTTTGGTCGCGAACCGCATGCCGTTACCGGCGGCGGGACAGCGGAAGAATTGGAAAAAAGGATCGCTGCGGAGCTGATCCAAGCCAGCTCAGCCTTGTTTCTCGACAACATGAATGACAGGAGCTTGAAATCCGACATTCTCGCCAGCGCCATCACCGAGCGCCCAGCTCGGGTGCGGCTTCTTGGCCGGTCGCAGATGGTCCCGCTCAACGCATCGGCAATAGTGATCTTGACTGGGAATGGGCTGACCGTTTCGGAGGACTTGGCGCGCCGATTTCTTGCGGTCGATTTGGACCCCGGCACGGAGGATCCGGAGGCAAGGCGGTTCACGACCGACATTCGCATCGTGGTAACCGAAAACCGAGATCGGCTGTTGGCTGCGGCGCTGACCATTTGGCGCTGGGGAAGGATCAGGGCGGACCTTCCCGCCGGTCGGCCGCTGGGCAGCTTCGAGCAATGGGGTAGGTGGGTACGCGATCCGCTGCTGGCCCTTGGCTGCCAAGACGCAGCCGACAGGATAGGTGAGGCAAAGGAGCGAGACGGGCGACGGCAGGTGATTACTGATTTGTTTGTCACATGGTCGACGAAGCATGGAAACAGACCAATGCCCGTGGCCGGGCTCCATGAGGACGTCAAAACGATCATCGACCCGCAACATCGCGGACGCCAATTTCAAGCCTCTTATCTGGCAAAACTGGTCAACACTCGAAGGGCCGGATTCATTTTGACCCGCCAAGCGGGCGCGGGGCAATGGGGTGTCGCAACTTACGCTCTCGAAAAGGTTGAGGCAGACGAAACCCATAGGGGGCATAGGGGGCATAGGTCGGAAGGACTTAATGCGGGTCCAAGGAGCGCCGAAGTTAACGGCCATCAAGCCTCCATATCCGACCCTATGCCCCCTATGCCCCCTATGCCATCGGCAATCGCCGATGAAGAGGAGTGGGAGCTGAAGATATGACGGCAATTGATGTTCTCAGAGCCGCACGGGCAGCCAAAATTGATGTCGGCATCGAAGGCATACATCTGGTGCTGCGCGCTCCGGCACCACCGCCGCCGGCGGTAATCGATGCTCTGAAGCTCAACAAGCAGGCCATCGTCGCGATTCTGCGGCGGGAATTGAGCCACTGGGGCGTGGCAGACTGGCATGCGTTCTTTCACGAGCGCGCCGGCATCGCTGAATATGACGGTGGTCTGTCGCGCAGCGAAGCGGAAGCACTCGCTTTTGACCACTGCGTGGTCGAATGGCTCCTACGCCACCCAGTCCAATCACGCCCTGGCCTATGTTTCGGCTGTGGTCGCGGTGACGAGCACGCAGGCATCGTGGTGCCATTCGGCACAGAACCCAGCGGACACGTATGGCTGCATTCGGATTGTTGGCCAGCATGGCACCGGTCCCGGAAGGTCGAGGCGGCTGCCGCACTGTCCGCGATGGGCATCGGCTGCGCCGCCCAATCGAAAGACAATGACGTGAAGTTCGCTACCGCGGTCATTGCTGCGGCGGCACCGAATGAAACGGAATTGGGATGAGATCGGGAACCACGAGTGGGGAATTTGAAGCTATGAACTTCCAGGTATTGCCGCCACTTTCGGCGGAGGATTACGCAGCTCTGAAGTCCGACATAGCCGCACGCGGCGTGCTCGTGCCTGTCGAATATGACGAGGAAGGCAATATCCTTGACGGCCATCACCGCGTCCAAATCTGCGGTGAACTCGGCATAACGACTTGGCCGAGATTTATCCGCAAAGGTCTGACTGATACCGAGAAGAGAACGCATGCGCGTCAACTCAATCTCGCGCGTCGCCATCTCGACCAAGCGGTCAGGCGGACGTTGATCGAGGAGGAACTTCGTGAACACCCTGAA
>JBKOZY010000451.1:0-2562 GCA_046726135.1 Pseudomonadota bacterium
AGATTGACCATCGCCGCCTCGGCCTCGGCGCTGCCGGCGGCTTTGAGGTAGAGCGGCAAGGGGACCATCTTGGTCTGGACGATCAGGTGCTCGAATTTGAGTTGGTGACCGTCGATCGACACCGTCTCCCTGGCACTCGCCAGCAACTCATCGGCGATCTCGGGCGAGAACCAGGAGCGCGGCAGGCGGACGCGCTCGACAATGATGTTGTCGAGCATGGACCCGGTGCGATTGATCTCATGGACCCGCCGGTATTTGGCAAGGATGGTGGAGACGCCGGCGAAGCGGCCCCATTTGTATTGTGCGGTGGGATGGTCCCGGATGGTCTTCAGGACGTAGCTCGATCCGGGCGCCGAGAAGCCGATGGCGACGGTGCCGCGGAATCCTGCCGCCGTCTCCAGTCGCTCGCCTGCGCTCGCCAATTCGCGGGCGAGCTCCTTGAGGACGGCGTGCTTGCCGATGTGGTTGAAGCCGATGGTCGAATAGTGAAGCCCGAGCGGGCGGCGCGGCATGAGCTCATGGAGGTAGGCGGCAAGCTCGTGATAGCGCATGCTGGTGACATGAAAATTGGCAAGGGTCGAGGAGAAGATGTTGTGGATCTCGGCCTCGCGGGTCAGCACGGCGTCGCATTGGATGCCCGCCCTTGTGTTCTCGAGGGCGATCACCAAAGGACGCGCCGCGCCGCTCTCGAGCAGGATGCGGCCGACAATATAAGCGCCGCGGTTGCGGAAGAAGCCGGCGTCGATCATCTCGACCGCGGCAATGGCATCATCGTTGGTGCCGGCAAGACCGAGCAGCTGATTGACGCGGGCGGCGACGCGCTCGGCGTCGTCATCGAGTGCCGCGAAGGTAGCGGAGAAGTCCGGGACGGCGAGGATCTGCTTGACGGTCGCGGCGGTCAAATGCGGACCTGCGGCCAGGCGCTTCAGGATGAGGTCGAAACGCCGTGGCGGAGCGAGCGTCCAGTCGATGGCCTGCCAGTCGCCGCCGACCACCGTCCGCCGCATCGATTTGAACCAGGCCTCGGCCGCGTCGCGCTCATAGCGGCCGTGAAGCAGGGGAAGGTAGAGCTGCTCGATCTCGTTCCAATGCCGGTCGGAGGTGGCAAGCTCGGGCAGGGCCTCGGTCAGGCGGGCGCCGGCGCTGCGGATCGAGGTGCGGTAGATGGAGAGCCGGCGGCGCGACAAATAGAGCGACAACGAGACGGCGCGGGTCTCGAAAGCGTGCTGGGCCTGGTCGGGGATCGAGCGGGCCTCGCGATAATAGGCCTCGAACTCGTCGAGCAGGAAGCGCGCGGCCAGCGCCAGCTTGGCACTGCGATGCCTGGCATTGACAATGCTCAGGATGAGGTCGTGCGGCTGGGCGGAAGCCATGCCAATTGCTGCAGAATCTCGATAACGCGCTTCCACGGCCTACCGCTCAGCTTCGGAAATGATTTGCCACCACCGGCCGTCCACTGTCATTGATGGAATTGTAACAGTTTGATGACGGGGTCTCGACGGCATTCCGATGAAGGGCGATCCGATCGGAGAGAGCAGCGCGCAAGCGGCGCCCAGGCGCGAGGCCAGCGGCGCCCAGCGTCCGAAGCGCGTCCTGACGCTTGCCGGAATTGCCCATGCGCTGCATGACGGCTATACCGACCTCATCTATGTGCTCCTGCCGG
Source organism: Pseudomonadota bacterium (assembly GCA_046726135.1). GTDB lineage: Bacteria > Pseudomonadota > Alphaproteobacteria > Rhizobiales > Aestuariivirgaceae > DATAFF01. Next base: position 1,664 of record JBKOZY010000451.1, read on the forward strand.
TCTGGCAGGCGGAATTTGCCCTTGGTTACGGCATGTTGGCGGTGGTGCGCGGACTTTATGCCGGCGCCATGGCGGCGTTGCAGCTGCTGGCGGGCTTCCTCGCCGACCGCTTCGGGGCACGAAGCATCCTGGTGGCCGGAACGGCGCTTGCCGCCATCGGCTTCGCCATTGCGGGCCTGGCCGGAGGCCTCGTCGGGCTTTGCATCGGGCTCAGCCTGTCGGGTGCCGGGTCAAGCACGCAGCACCCGATCGCCTCGACCGCGGTGGCGCGGGCCTATGGCGGGGAGGCACGCGGTCCGCTCGGCACCTACAATTTCACCGGCGATCTCGGAAAGGCGGCGTTTCCGCCGCTGACGGCGATGCTCCTGACGATGATGTCATGGCGGGCGTCGCTGGAAGTGCTGGCGCTGATCGGGCTCGCGGTCGCTGTCGTCATTGCACTGATGATGCCGCGAATCGATTTCAAGGCGCAGGACGAACCGGGGAGAACCGGGCAGGTCGATCGCAACGGTTTCTGGATTCTCTTCGCGATGGGCGTGCTCGACAGCGCGGCGCGCATGGCGCTGCTCACCTTCCTGCCGTTTCTGCTGCAGGCCAAGGGCGCCTCGCTGCCGGTGATCGGCTTTGCGCTGGCAGCGGTGTTCATCGGCGGTGCGGTCGGCAAATTCGGCTGCGGGCCGCTCGGCAAGCGGTTCGGCATGCTGCATACGGTGGTTCTCACCGAGGTCAGCACCGCGGCCCTGATCCTGCTCGTGCTCGGCACGCCGCTGACCGTCGCGCTGGTGCTGATGCCGGTGCTCGGCTTCATGCTGAACGGCACGTCATCGGTGCTTTACGGCACGGTTCCCGAGCTGGTGCGCCCGGACCAAACGGCCCGCGCCTTCGCCCTGTTCTACACC
>JBKOZY010000452.1:0-3578 GCA_046726135.1 Pseudomonadota bacterium
GTCAGGATCCTTGCCGATCAGGACGTCAGCGCTCTACCCGTTGTCGATGGCGATGGCGGGGTGGTCGGCATCATCAGCGAGGCGGATCTCATCCAGCGGGAAGAGCTTGGCACCGTGGCGCACCGGCCATGGTGGCTCGAGGCGATCACTCCGGCGGCAACCCTTGCCGAGGCCTTTGCCAAGTCCCATGGCAAGCTGGTGAGCGAGGTGATGTCGAGCCGGGTGATATCGGCCGAGGAGGATACGCCGCTCGCCGAGATCGCGCGGCTGATGGAGAAGCATCGGATCAAGCGGATACCGATCCTGCGCGCCGGCAAACTCGCCGGAATGGTCAGTCAATCCAATCTGATCCAGGCTTTGGCATCGGATCTGGCCAGAACCGACACTGTGAAGGAGACGGACCGAGCCATCCGTCTCGAATTGCTGGCCCGGCTGTCGGGCCAAAGCTGGACCGATTTCGGCTCCCGCAACGTGACCGTGACCGACGGCACCGTCCATCTTTGGGGCCTGGTCAGCTCGGAGGAGGAGCGTCGCGGCCTGATCGCGCTCGCGGAGGATGTTCCCGGGGTGGTTCGCGTTGCCGACGAGATGATCGCGATCAACTGACAGAATGGTCCAGGTGACCCATCATGACCTGAGCCGGCCCTCTGCCAATGCCGACCTCTCGCACCATTCGCCCGCGACGCCCGGTCTGGTCTGGGCGTATGAATTCGATGAGCAGGGCAGGGGAGCCATGCTCAGGGGAGGTGGTCAGCTCAACCTGACAGAGCATCGGGCGGGGTTCCTCTGGCTTCATTTCGACCTGGTCGACCTCCGGGTGGGCCGATGGTGCGAGTCCCAGACGACGCTCGGCGACGCTACCAAGAAGACGTTTCTGTCGGCTGGTGACCAACTACAGCTCGACTACGTCAACGGGCGACTCTGCGGGGTGTTTGCGGATTATGCTCAGGAACTCACCGAAACCTCACGGTCGACGGCGCAGTTACACTTCGTGCTTTGCGAGCAATGGCTTATCACCGGTCGCCGCCATCCATTGCGGGGTGCGCAAAAGGTCAGAGACAGGATCAATGGGGGAGCGCGCTTTTTGCGACCTGCCAATGTGCTGGAGGCCCTGGCGATGGAGGTGTTTGAGGAGATTCAAGGCACCGCGGCATCTCTCGAGCGACAACTCGAGCATGTCGAAGATCGGGTGCTGGTCGAGCCGACATGCCAGGAGGTCCGACTCCTGGCTCCCATTCGTCGCGATCTGGTGCGTTATGATCGCCAATTGGCCAAGTCGGGCGCCGTTCTTCAGCGGTTCGTCACGCGACTGTCAGACTTGGACGCACCTGCGGAGTCGATCATGACAACGACCGCTCGTCTGCTCCAGCGGATCGATTCCGTGAAGCACGATATCCAAGCCTTGCAGGAGCGCGCTCGGCTCCTTCAAGAGGAGGCAGCCGACCACCGGGCTGCCGAAATGAACCGACACCTTTACGTGCTCTCTATCTTGACCGCCATATTGATGCCGCCGACTCTAGTGGTGAGTGCCTTTGGAATGAACACCGGAGGGCTGCCGTTCGGGAACTCCCCATACGGCTTTCTGGCCGCCGTTGGCGTCGGCGCATTGTCGGCCGGGATCATCATCGGCCTATTGAATTTGATGCGCCGGCGGAATGACTGGTGAATTTGCCGTCCCAAGGCGCCGATTCGCGTCATATGAAAGGAGTTGGTGACATGGGTTCGTCACGCGACAATTCAACAAACTCGGATTGGCTCGACGCCGAGCTCGCCGACATCCTGGACGAGGACTACGAGCTCGAAATGTCCGAGCCTGCACTGTCGATGGAGATCCGCCGGATCTATCGCAAGGCTCGTCCCCCATCGATGCCCCGCGACACGTATTTCCGGGCTTTGCTGTCCCTACAGGCTGAATTGATCAAGCTTCAGGATTGGGTCACCTTTCATAAGGAGAAGCTTGTGGTGATCTTCGAGGGGCGCGACAGCGCTGGAAAGGGTGGCGTCATCAAACGCATAACCCAGAGACTCAATCCGCGCGTCTGCCATGTGGTTGCCCTGCCGGCACCGAGTGAGCGCGAAGGAACTCAATGGTACTTCCAACGCTACGTTCCGCATCTGCCGGCCGGCGGCGAAATCGTCCTCTTCGATCGGTCCTGGTACAATCGGTCAGGCGTCGAACGCGTCATGGGGTTCGCCACCGAGCTCCAGGTCGAGCAGTTCTTCGACGACGTCCCGGAATTCGAACGCATGCTGGTGCGCTCCGGCATCCGCCTCATAAAATACTGGTTCTCGATCACCGATGAAGAGCAGCAGCTTCGCTTTCTCATGCGCATTCACGATCCGTTGAAGCAATGGAAACTGTCGCCGATGGATCTGCAGTCGCGCGTGCGATGGGAAGCCTATACCCGCGCCAAGGAGGAGACCTTCGCCCGCACCAACATCCCCGAAGCTCCGTGGTTCATCGTAGAAGGCAATGACAAGAAGGCGGCGCGACTCAATTGCATCGATCACCTGCTCTCGAGAGTGCCGTATGAGGACGTTCCGCATGAGCAGATAACGCTGCCCGATCGGGTCTTCGATCCAAACTACGAGCGGAGAGTCCTGCCGCCAGAGCTGTATGTGCCATCCAAATATTGACGTCCGGCAGCTATGGTCAGCAGCAATTCCTCGAAACCGCTGCCGTCCTCGCAAAGGAGAGGCGGCTTTCCGCAATGCGCTAATTGCGCGCGGGCGTCCCTAGGCCAACGGGCAGCCTGGACCCGACACGGATAGGTCGAATCCTCCGGGCAGCCGTGTCAGTGGTCATATTGGCTGGTGATGCGGGGCAACAGCACGGTCAACAACCCGAGCAATGGCAGGAAGGAGCACAGCCAGTAGGCAAACGTGATTCCCCGCGCATCCGCCACGATGCCGAGCAGGGCCGCGCCCACGCCACCCGCGCCGAAAGCCAGGCCAAAAAAGAGGCCGCCGATCAAACCGACCCTGCCGGGCACCAGTTGCTGCGCAAACACCACGATGGCGGGGAACGCCGATGCGAAGATGAGGCCGATCAAGACACTCAGCACGCAAGTCCAGAAAAGGTCGGCATAGGGGAGCAGCAATGCGAGCGGAATGACGCCAAGGATCGAGAACCACATGACGAATCTCGCACCAAAGCGGTCGCCAATAGGTCCGCCGATCAAGGTTCCCAGCGCCGAAGCGCCAAGAAACAGGAACAGCATGAGCTGGGATTCCTGCATTCCCATCGAGAAGCGATCCATCACATAAAAGGTGAAGTAGCTCGATATGCTGGCCAGGTAGATGTTCTTGGTAAGCGTCAACAAGACCAGGATCGCGAGGGTCAAGACGACAGTTCGGCGAGGCAGCGGCAGGGCGCGGCTGACGGGCGGCCTCCCGATGTTTTCCCGATTGTGAGTCGCATACCACCGGCCGACCCAACTCAAAAGCACAGCAGCGGACATGGCGATCGTGGAGAGCCAAGCCACGCTGTGTTGGCCCAAAGGCAACACGACGAATGCCGCAAGCAGCGGGCCCATGGCCGTTCCCACGTTCCCGCCGACCTGGAAGAGCGACTGTGC
>JBKOZY010000453.1:0-1594 GCA_046726135.1 Pseudomonadota bacterium
CCGCAATTCCACAAAGTCTTCCGCGACGGCATGGGACTGGTGGAGGAGACCGCCAACTATCTCGATGGTCCCGGGCGCCAGGACGCCCGTGGCCTCGACCGCCACGGCGCCATCGCCTATGCCACCGAGAGTATGCGCCTCACCACGCGGCTGATGCAGCTTGCCTCATGGCTGCTGCTCCAGCGGGCGGTGAGCCAGGGTGAGCTGACCGACGAGGCGGCGGCAGCCGAGAAGCACCGCATCAATCTTGGCGAGATCGGCGCTGGGGCGCCGCTGAACGGCAGCGATCAGCTCCCCGCCGCGCTCCAGCTGCTGGTTCAGCGCAGCCTGCAGCTGCACTTCCGCATCTTGCGGCTTGACCAGCTGATCGTCGAAGGCCGCACGCCGGCGGCCGGGACCGCCAACCCGGTCGCAAGCCAGGTCGATCAGCTGCAGCGGATATTCGCCAAGGCGCGCTGACCTGATGGCGAAGGTCTAACCCTTGCGCTTCGCCTTGTCGCCCGCGTCGGTCTCTTCGCTCTTTTCGAGAAACCCGAATTTCTTCTTGAACCTGCTGACTCGTCCGCCGCGGTCGACCAGCTTCTGGTCACCGCCGGTCCACGCCGGATGCGATTTCGAATCGATGTCGAGATGCAGCGTGTCGCCAGCCTTCCCCCAGGTCGAGCGGGTCTCGAAGGTGGTTCCGTCGGTCATCACCACCTTGATGGTGTGATATTCGGGATGAATATTGCCTTTCATGGCGGCTCCGGCGACTGGCAGCATTTCGGGATGCGGCTCTATAGCCGAGCCGATCGGCCGGTGCAAGACTTGGCGGTCCGGGGTTTTCAGCGCTAAAGGACGGGAATGACCGGGCGATTCCAATCCATGTCGGGAGGCTTCGGCCGGCGTGCCGCCGCCAGCCGCCCGAGCTCCCGCGACCTCAAGCCGCTGGCTTCCCTGCTGCCGCTGGTGTTCCGCTACCGCGAGCAGTTGGCGCTGGCGCTGCTGTCGCTGGTTGTCGCAACGGCGGCAACCCTGGTCGTCCCGGTGGCGGTCCGGCGCATCATCGATCACGGCTTCTCCAACGCCCATCCCGGCTTTATCGATCAATATTTCGCCGTCATGCTCCTGGTCGTCGCCGTGCTGGCGGTGGCGAGCGCCTCCCGTTTCTATTTCGTGAGCTGGCTCGGCGAGCGCGCCGTTGCCGATCTGCGCGACCAGGTCTTCTCCCATCTGCTGGCGCTCAGCCCCGGCTTCTACGACACCGCCATGACCGGCGAGGTGATGTCGCGCCTCACCGCCGACACGCTGCAGATCAAGTCAATGTTCAGCGCCTCGGCATCGATCGCGCTGCGCAATTCTCTGATGTTGATCGGCGCCATCGCCATGATGCTGGTGACCAGCCTCAGGCTGTCCGGCCTCGTGCTCCTCGCCATCCCGCTCATCGTGCTGCCGCTGGTGCTGTTCGGTCGCGAGGTCAGGCGGCTGTCGCGCGAGGCCCAGGATGCGCTTGCCGGCTCGGCCGCGCTGGCCCAGGAATCGCTCGCCAACGTTCAGGCGGTGCAGGCCGCCGGCCAGGAGCCGCGTTTCCGTCAACAATTTGCCGATGCCACCG
>JBKOZY010000454.1:0-5144 GCA_046726135.1 Pseudomonadota bacterium
GCCTTGCAGACCAATCTTCATGATCATGCCCGCCGTGGCAACACGACTTACGAGGCGATTGTCGAGGATCGGCTGAAGAGCTGTCCTGCCGGGCGCTTCGCCGACCCGCAGGAATGCGGGGATCTCATTGCTTTTCTCTGCAGCGCGCAAATGGGCTTCATGACCGGGCAGAACATTGTCAATGACGGTGGTGTCTATCAGGGGCTGTTCTAATGGTCGACGAACGCGAAACCCGCTCCGAGCTCCTGCCTGTGTCCGGCCGCGTGGTCATGCTGTCCGGCGGCTCGACCGGTATCGGCGCTGCGATTGCCCGGCGCCTCTCCGACGATGGCTATCGGCTGTCGCTTGCCGGTCGTCGCCCCAAGGAGATCGCCTCAAAGTTTGCCGGGTCCGCGGATCCGCCGCTGGTTTCGCGCTTCGATGCCCTCGATGCGGCGTCGGCGGAGGCATGGCTCGGCGCGACGCTCGAAAAGTTCGGCCGGGTCGATGCGCTCATCAACAATGCCGGACTGATGAAGCCGCTGAGTTTTTCGGAAGGCGACGAGCAGGCATTGGACGACCTGTGGGCCGTCAATGTGAAAGCGCCGTTCCGGCTCATCAGATTGGCGCTCCCCCATCTCGCCAAGACCGGAAACGGGCGGATCATCAATGTCGCCTCGACTGACGCCAAGCGCTACCGCGACGAGTCCGTGTCTATCGCCTATGCAGCGACCAAGCATGCCGTTCTGGCGCTGTCGCATGCTGCGCGCTTCGCAGGCTGGGACAAGGGTGTCCGGGTGACGGCGCTCTGCCCAGGGGCGGTCGACACCGATTTCGTTGCCGGAATACCGGGCGTGACGCCGGGCCCCAACCGCATCGCTCCAACCACCATTGCGGAAGCGGTCGCTTTTCTCCTCAGGCTTCCAAACAATTCGTCGGTTGCTGAACTCGTGGTCAATGCCCGTCTTGAATCCACGCTCTGAGCACTCAGAGCGAAAACCCGGCATCAATCGGCAGCATATGTCCGGTGATGGCGCTTGCGAGGTCCGAGCTGAGGAACAGCGCGGCATTGGCGATGTCCGCTTCGGTCGCAATGCGATTGAGCGGGGTTTGCGCCGCCAGCTCCAGTGCCGATTGCTCTTCCGACGGGCCGCCCAGGGTCTGCCGATGCCGAATGCGCTCGCGCAGTGCCGCCGTCAGCACCGGCCCGGGAGCAAGGGCATTGACGCGGATGTTGAAGCGGCCGAGATCCAACGCCGCGCAGCGGACGATCCCCAGCACCGCGTGTTTCGAGGCGGTATAGGCAAGTTGTCGCGCGGCAGCCTTGAGAGCATTTATCGAGGCGGTCGCAACGATGGCCCCGCCCCCATGCGTCATGAATGGCACGGCATGCTTCATCGCTGCGGCGATCCCGCGAGCATTGACCGCGAACACCCGGTCCCATTCATCGAAATCGAGATCCGAGGTTTCGTGCCAGGGTGGCACGATGCCTGCATTGGCGACCAGCACGTCGATCCGGCCGAACGTTCTGCCGGCTTCCGCCATCATGGCCGCGAGCTGAGTCTCCTTCGTCACGTCGCCGGCCCACGCGGCAAAGCCTTCGGGAAGCTTCCCGGCGGCGATGACCACCTCGGTGTCGAAAACCAACCCGGTCGCGCCATGTTCGGCGAACCGCTCGACGATTGCCCTGCCGATGCCGCGGGCACCGCCCGTGATGACTGCTATCCGTCCTGCGAGCAGGCCATCCATGCACCAACCCATTCTCTGAAACGCGGGAAGTCGACAGGCATTATGCACAGGCTCGATACATTGCCAACTGTCCGACAATCGACTAGTGATGGCGATCACGCATGAGCGGGCGGATCCAGTTCACCTTCGACGGCGCGCCACTGGAAGGCCGATATGGCGAGAGCCTTGCGGCAGCGCTGACCGCGGCCGGCATCCGTGAATTCCGCCAGACCCGATCCGGAGCGGGGAGGGGGATCTTCTGCGGCATGGGTGTCTGCCAGGATTGTCTGGTCGAGGTCGATGGCAGACCAAGCCAACGCGCCTGCATGACCACGCTCGATCGAGCGATGACGGTCCGCCGCGAGATCTTCGGGCGGGTATTGTCGCACACCGAAACCAGTGCCAAGCCGAAGCTTGTCGACGCGGTTCCCGAGGAGCAGGTCGAGATCCTGGTCATTGGCGGCGGACCGGCGGGCCTTTCCGCCGCGATCGCCGCGCGCCTTGCCGGTGGTCGCGTGACGGTGGTCGACGAGCGCCCGATGGCTGGCGGTCAGTATTTCAAGCAGATCGCGGTCGAGGGAGCCGGGTCGCCGCCGGCCGATCCCCAACATGAAGAGGGAGCGCGCCTCGTCGAGAAGGCGCGACGTCTCGGCGTCGACATCAGATCCGGTGTCGAAATCTGGGGCGCCTTCGGCCGGCAGGAGCTGATCGGCACCGAGGGCGGCACGGTTCGCCGCTTCAATGCCGAGCGGCTGATCGTCGCCACCGGCGCCTATGAGAGGGCGGTGCCGGTGCCGGGCTGGACCCTTCCGGGCGTGATGACCACAGGTGCGGCGCAGACCTTGTGGCGAAGCTACCGGCGCCTCGCCGGGAAGCGCGTCCTCCTGGCCGGAAACGGTCCACTGAACATTCAGGTGGCAAGCGAGCTGCTGAGCGGCGGTGCCAACATCGCGGCCGTCGTCGAGATTGCGCCAATGGCTGCGGCGCCGTCGCTGCCGTTCCTCATTCGCATGCTCGGCACCGTGCCGCGCCTGGTTCTCGAAGGCCTGAAGTATCGCGCGGCGCTCAGGCATATACCGATCATCTACGGCTCGGCCGTCACCCGGATCGACCAGGCCGCGGGGGGTCGCCTGACGGCACATGTCTCAGCCTATCCATCGGGTCCAGGCGAGGTCGACCGGACTTTCGAGGTCGACACCATCTGTCTCGGCCACGGTTTCCAGCCCTCGAGCGAGATCCTGCGCGCCCTGGGCTGCCGCCACAAGTTCGACGATGGGCGCGGGCAGTTCATCGTCGTGACAGACGAAACGGGCAGGACCAGCGTTGATGGCGTGTTCGGAATCGGGGACTGCACCGGTCTCGTCGGTGCACGGGCGTCCCTCGCCGAAGGCACGATTGCCGGCATTGCAGCCGCGTTTGAGCTTGGGCACCGGCAGTCCGGCGCCCTCGAGGAGTCGGAGGCGCGCGCGAAGTTCGAGCTTAAGCGGCATCGCCGGTTTCAGAAATGGCTGTGGAGCCTTTACGCGGCCCCGCGTCTCGGCGTTCAGCTGGCAACGCCCGACACACTGATCTGTCGATGCGAGGAGATCACGCTTCGCCAGATCGATGAAGCGCTGTCCGACGGTCCGCTGCCGATCGGTGACTTGAAGCGCGCCACGCGGGTCGGCATGGGCCCCTGCCAGGGCCGCTATTGCGGCATGATCCTGTCGGAACTCGTGGCGAAGTCACACGGTGCAGTGCTCGACGAGAGCATGCGCTTCGCGCCGCGCATGCCGGTGAAGCCGGTGGCGATCGCCGATATCGCGCGTTGGCCCACCGCATGACGCCGTTGCCGCACCGGCTCGGCGAGATTGCCATCGCCGTCATCGGTGGCGGCATCGTAGGATCGAGCCTTGGGGGTTTCCTGGCGGCGGAGGGCGCCGAGGTCGTGGTGATCGATGCAGGCCATGTCGGCGGCACCACCGCCAATGCCGGCAGCCTCCATGTCCAGATGCAAAGCGTGTTTCTCGAGCGCTATCCCCATCTCGTTCCGCGTCTTGAAAGCATGCTGTTTCTTTACAGGCTGGCAGCGGCCTACTGGCAGGAGTTTCAGCGGGAGCTCGGTGTCGATTGCGAGGTGAAGGTCGCCGGCGGCCTGATGATCGCCGAGGACCAGCGCCAGCTCGATTTTCTGGCGCGGAAGGCGAGGCGCGAAGCCGAGCTCGGGCTCGATGTTGCGATCCTCGACCGCGCCGAGCTCGATCGGATCGCGCCCTATCTCGGTCCGGCGGTGATCGGGGCGGAGTTCTGCACTCACGAGGGCAAGGTCAATCCGCTTATCGCCAACGCGGCCATTCGGCGCTGGGCCAGCGCCAAGGGTGCCCTGCGCATCGGACAGGAGGCGGTGCTCTCTCTCGACCCGGAGGGAAGCGGGTTCCGCATCACCACCGCCAACCGCACCCTGAAGGCGGGCAAGGTTGTGCTTGCCGCCGGCTATGGCAGCAAGCCTCTGGCGGCACAGCTTGGTTTTGACCTGCCGGCAGTCCCCGATCCGCTCCACATGAACATCACGGAAGGCACCGCCAGCTTCATTACCCACCTCGTTCAGCACGCCGATCGTCCGATCACCATCAAGCAGCTCGGCAGCGGCCAGGCAGTGATTGGTGGCGGCTGGCCGGCCGAGCTCAGGGCTCAGGGCGAGATCCCGATGACCCGGCTCTCCAGCATGATCGGCAATCTCAGCCTCGCGCAGCACATCGTCCCGCAGCTTTCGCCCTTACGGGTGATCCGCACCTGGGCCGGCATCAATACTGTTGTGGACGGTTGCGGGGTGATCGGTCCGGTCGCCGCAATCCCTGGCCTCTATTTTGCGATCCCTGGCGATGCCGGCTACACCCTCGGCCCGATGACCGCGCGGCTCGCCAGCGAATGCGTGCTCGAGCACCAGACCAGCGAGGACATCTCGCCCTGCAGTCCGGACCGCTTCGCTGCGTAACACGTGTGGAAGGGTTTTCACGATGCCTATTGAAAGCAACCCTGAAATCCCCAGCCGCGAAATCGCCCTGGCTCCGAAGTCGAGCGCGCTCCTGTTTATCGACGTGCAGAATTTCGCGACGCGCCGTGAAGGAAGCGAATACAGGAATCTCACGGATCATGCGTTCACTGAACGTTACGGGTGGTTCTTCGAGGAGATGCGACGCGAGGTCATTCCGAACATGCAGCGGCTCCAACGGGCATTCCGCGAGCGGCGTATCGAGGTGATGTATACGACCATCGAAAGCCTCACCGCGGATGGCCGTGACCGCAGCCTAGATTACAAGATCACCGGATTCCACGTGCCGAAAGGTTCCTGGGACGGCAGGGTCATCGATGAGCTGACCCCATCAGCCGACGAGATCTGGCTGCCGAAGACCTCGTCCAGCGTGTTCGTTTCGACTCACATCGATTATATCCTCCGC
>JBKOZY010000455.1:0-3738 GCA_046726135.1 Pseudomonadota bacterium
AAATATCCCAAATATTCAGCCGCATTTCTCTGAGCATGCGCCTTGTCCAGGACGCGCCATTCTTCAGTTTGAGGAAGAGCGTATGTTGCAGAGCTTGGAAGACCAGAAAGCGCTGCTTGTTCGGCCGATAGCCGCGCCACCGCAACGCGGCCAGCGATAATGCGTGGGCGGCGTTATACGCGAGATCGAAGCGACTCTCGGGAGAGGGTTCCACGTTGTGCGCATCAGCCAGCCTTTTTCGACCGGAGCTGACCAACCCCTGAAATTCGGCGGCATCGCCTGGCTCTGCTTTGAGCAGACCCTGACGCACGAGGTTATCCAATTCGCGCAAGGTCTCTCTCAGTGCCGAATATGAAAAGCTTCGACTGACCTAGGATGCGCGTCAGAAAGGGACTCCCTTTGGCGATGTTTCGCTTCCATTCCTCGGCTGTCATCAGATTGGGATTGACCGCTCGCTGCAGCACCTGTTCAGCATTTTGCAGCGCCGCATAGACCTCGGTGTAAGCCAGTTCCTTACCGATGATCATGAGGTCGATGTCGCTCTGCGCCGTGTCCTTGCCGGTGGCCACCGAACCATAGACGAATGCTACGTCGATCCTGGCTTGGCATGGCTCCAAAGCCTTCCGAAGCGGCTCAAGAACACCGACCGTCTTGATGACCAGTCCTCTGAGCTCCTTGTAAATCGGGGAGGAACGGTTGGCCTTGTAGATCTTGCGGCTCGCCAGCATCTCCGTGTTGAGAATGCCTGCTTGGGCCAACTTCTCCAATTCGCGCTGGACCGCCCCACGACCGGAATTGGCGAGCCTAATGATTTCGGTGACCTGAAAACCTCGATCCGGATTGCTGAAGACCAGTCCCAGCACGCGTGCCTGAGTACGGGAAAAAAGCGCGCTGGTGAGGTTAGCGGGATCGTGCTCGGTACCCATATTGGGTATCATAATACCCAAATCGGGTACGATCAAGAGCTGTGTAAATTTGCGATGGATCACCCCAGCGGGAGCTTGCCCGAATCGCGGTCTGGCGTGCTATAGCGCCAGGTCATGAGCAAGCAGGTTTCTCCGCCACCCCGGCCCGAGGAGATCGAGCCGATCAGGCTGCGCGACGCGCTTGAGGAGCGCTATCTCGCCTATGCGCTCTCCACCATCATGCACCGGGCTCTGCCGGATGTGCGGGACGGGCTGAAGCCGGTGCACCGGCGGCTGCTCTATGCGATGCGGCTCTTACGGCTCGACCCGGGCGCCGGGTTCAAGAAATGCGCCCGCGTCGTCGGCGATGTCATCGGCAAGTTCCATCCTCATGGCGACCAGGCGGTGTATGACGCCATGGTGCGCCTGGCCCAGGATTTTGCCCAGCGCTATCCGCTGATCGAGGGGCAGGGCAATTTCGGCAATATCGACGGCGACAATGCCGCCGCCTACCGCTACACCGAGGCGCGACTTACGGATGTTGCGGCGCTCCTGATCGAGGGGATCGACGAGGACGCGGTCGATTTCCGCGACACCTATAATGGCGAGGACCGCGAGCCGGTGGTGTTGCCGGGCGCCTTCCCCAACCTTCTCGCCAATGGCGCATCGGGGATCGCCGTCGGCATGGCGACCTCGATTCCGCCGCACAACGCCGCCGAGCTGTGCGATGCCGCCCTTCACCTCATCAAGCACCCCAATGCCGGCACCGAGAAGCTGATGCAATTCGTGCAGGGCCCCGATTTTCCGACCGGCGGCACGATCATCGACAGCGCGGCGACCATCCTCGAAGCCTATGCCACGGGCCGGGGCACCTTCCGGGTGCGGGCCCGCTGGTCGAAGGAGGAGCTGGGCCGCGGCACCTGGCAGATCATCATCACCGAGATCCCCTTTCAGGTCCAGAAGGGCCGGCTGGTGGAGCGCATCGCCGAACTCCTGACCGAGCGCAAGCTGCCGCTGCTCGCCGATGTCCGCGATGAATCCGCCGAGGATATCCGCCTGGTGCTCGAGCCCAAGAGCCGCACCGTCGATCCGCAGATCCTGATGGAGCAGCTGTTCCGCTCGACCGAGCTCGAGGCACGCATCCCGCTCAACATGAATGTGCTGTCGCGGGGCCGGGTGCCCGGCGTCCTGTCGCTGCAACAGGTCCTCAGGCAATGGCTCGACCACCGCCGCGAGGTGCTGCTGCGCCGCTCGCGTCACCGGCTTGCCGAGATCGGACGGCGTCTGGAGGTGCTGGCCGGCTACCTGATCGCCTATCTCAATCTCGATGAGGTCATCCGGATCATCCGTGAATCCGAGGAGCCGAAGCCGGCGCTGATGCAGCGCTTCGAGCTGACCGACGTCCAGGCCGAGGCCATCCTCAATATGCGGCTGCGCGCCCTGCGCAAGCTCGAGGAAATCGAAATCCGCAAGGAGCACAAGGCCTTGACCGAGGAGAAGAGCGGGCTCGAGAGCTTGCTCGCCTCCGAGGATGCGCAGTGGCAAACCATTGCCAGCCAGGTCAGGGAGGTCCGCGACCGCTTCGGCAAGAAGACCGAGCTCGGACGGCGCCGCACCGATTTCGCCACCGCCCCGGCAATCGCGCTCGAAGCCGAGCAGGCGCTGATCGACAAGGAGCCGGTCACCATCGTCTGCTCCGAGAAGGGGTGGATCCGCACGCTTCGTGGGCACCTCCAGGATCTCACCGGTCTTCAGTTCAAGGAGGGCGATCGCAGCAAGTTCGTGCTGTTCGGCCAGTCCACCGACCGGCTGCTGCTGCTGTCGCATTCCGGCAAGTTCTTCACCCTCGAGGTGGCGAAGCTGCCGGGCAGGCGCGGCCATGGCGAGCCGGTGCGGTTGATGATCGATCTCGAAGCCGCCGAGGGCATTGCCGCGCTGTTGATCCACCGGCCCGATCGCCGGCTGCTGCTGGCCGCCTCGGACGGCAATGGCTTCATCGCGCCCGAGGAGGAGTGCCTGGCCAACACCCGCAAGGGCAAGCAGGTGATCAACGTCAAAGCCCCGGCGGAGGCGGCGTTGGCGATCCCGGTTCCGGCCGACGCCGATCATCTGGCGGTGATCGGCGAGAACCGCAAGCTCGTCATCTTTCCCCTCGAGCAGGTCCCGGAAATGGCCCGTGGCCGCGGCGTCAGGCTGCAGAAATACAAGGACGGCGGCTTGAGCGATGCCAAGCCGTTCCGCCTTGCCGATGGCATGTCCTGGATCGATTCCTCGGGGCGGACCTGGACGGTGTCGGCGCTTAACGAATGGCTCGGCGAGCGTGCCCAGGCCGGTCGGGCACCGCCAAAGGGCTTCCCCCGCAGCAATCGTTTCGAGGAATTGCGGCCACAACGGCCAACAACAGCCGATTGAATCGGTCGTAATTTTCCAGATAATCCTGAGGTTAACTGAATTTTTCCCCTGAACGGGCATTATAATGGACAACATCGGGCAGCTTATCGAATTTTCTCCAAGGAGATGCCCGTCTCGATTAAAACTATTCGAAGACAAGGGCCGTTTGGTCGATGACTGTTGAAACGAGCTGGATCGTCAACGGTCGGCCCCTGCGGGTCGCCAATGGCGAGATTGGATCGCGCGATGATGATGACGCGCTGATCCAGCGGAACGGCTATGTCCGGCTCACCACAGCTCCCGCGTTCACCGAAGTGAAATGGGCGGTATTCGCGCCCAATTGGGCCTCGATTTTCTATGTGATGAATTGGCTGCCGCGCTTTCCGCCGCCCTACCGGCTGCGCTATTTCATCGTTGGCTGGTGCGACGAGCTCTATGACGA
>JBKOZY010000456.1:0-5958 GCA_046726135.1 Pseudomonadota bacterium
GGGAACCGGAGCGCCACAAGCTGCTGGCGTGTCGTCCCGTACAGGAAATAAGTCTGGTCGCGCAGCATGTCGGAAGGGGTAAGGAGACGATCGCGATTCGTGTTCCCTGCCGGCTCGATCGCCGCATAATGGCCGGTGACCAGGGCTGCGGCGGACAGCGCCTGCGTGCGACCGAGCAAGTCGGCAAACTTGACCGTGCGATTGCAGGTCACGCATGGGACTGGCGTCTCACCGGCAAGATAGCTGTCCGCGAAATCGGCGATCACCGTCTCGCGGAACCGACTTTCGAAGTCGAGCACATAATGCGGGATGCCGAGCCGGGCAGCCGAGCGGCGCGCATCGTGAATATCCTGGCCGGCACAGCACGCGCCCTTGCGCCCCGCCGCCCGACCGGCATCGTAGAGCTGGAGCGTGATCCCCACGACATCATAGCCGGCCCCCTTGAGGAGCGCCGCTGCGACCGTGGAATCGACCCCGCCCGACATGGCGACGACGACCCGTGTCGCGGCGGGATCGCCCGGCAGCGCGATTGCGCTGCGGACCATCGCCAGCTGACCTTCCTCGAGCCTGATCATCAGTGCCTTTTTCGCCGCAGTTTCCGCAACGGCTATATGGCCTCGCTACCCTGCCGCGCAAGGAAAAAGCCCGAGATCCCCTTGTGGCTGTCCAGCATGCACCAGTTCGCACCGGGACGTTTGCCATTCGTTTGGAACTACTTAGACCTTTCTTAAGCCGCTCGTCCTACAGTGGTCCCCTGTTGATCAGTGAGTACGTCGAGTTGACGGTGAATTCGAGCATGAGTGGTCAGTTGCGTTCGCGTATCAATTACGTCATCGGGCCCGATGGCACCCCCCTCACAGTGGCAGACCTCCCGGCGCCAGGCACCCGCCGCTGGGTGATCCGCCGCAAGGCCGAGGTGGTTGCTGCCGTGCGCGGCGGGCTTCTGTCCCTCGAGGAGGCTTGCAGCCGTTACACGCTGACCGTCGAGGAATTCCTTTCCTGGCAGCGTTCGATCGACCGGCACGGCCTGCCCGGCCTCAGAACCACCCGCATTCAGCAATATCGCGAATAGCCGGAACCTCGGCATCGGCGGCTTTGTTGCTGCCGATGCTGTTTTACGGCGACCGCTGGCAAGACCGAGATCCGCGACAAGTCTTCGATGATCTCGACGACCGCCTTGCCGCCGCGCTGGCCATGCCGCCCGGCCTGCCTCGCCATTCAGCCCTTGTCGCCAGTTTGATCGCTTGGGGCGAATTGCTCCAGGGTGTCGCCGATGCGGCATCCGAGGCCTC
Organism: Pseudomonadota bacterium; assembly: GCA_046726135.1. Taxonomy (GTDB): domain Bacteria; phylum Pseudomonadota; class Alphaproteobacteria; order Rhizobiales; family Aestuariivirgaceae; genus DATAFF01. The sequence goes on from JBKOZY010000456.1 coordinate 1,293, forward strand.
AGGCCTTGACTGGCCGTGCCCCGAAGAGACCGTCCTGACGGCACGGCTCATCGCCATTGCCGATAGGGTCCGCCAGTCCTTTGACAGCCTGCATTGGCAGAGCAGGGGAGCGCTGCCGCCATTGCGGCAACCGCCACTTCCCGAACGCATCCTGCTGCGCAAGCCCGAGGGCTATCTGCATTATGCCGTCTACCCCGAGACCTATCGCGTCGCAGCGCGCCAGATGACCGGGCCGGTTGCTGGTGTGATCGGCATCCGCAGCATCGGAACGAGCCTCGCTGCCATGGTCGCTGCTTCAGCCGGGATCGGTGAGATGGCAAGCCTCAGGCCCCGTGGTGATCCTTATGACCGACGCATTGTCGCCGACGCCGGCTTGGCGCGTATGATGCGGGACAAGGAGGGCGCCATCGCCGTGGTCGACGAGGGACCGGGCCTGTCCGGCAGTTCCTTCCTGGCGGTGGTCGACTGGCTGGAGCAGCACGGCGTGGCGAGCCAGCGACTTCAGCTATTCCCCAGCCATCATGGCGCGCCAGGACCGCAGGCAGGCGAGGCCGTCACGCGGCGGTGGCACGGCTTGACCCGTCACGTGACGACTTTCGAAGACGTCTTCCTGGACACGGATCACGTCGCGCATCGGCTGCCGACCTGGCTCCGCGATGCCATCGGACCGCTGGAAACCCCGCTCGAGGATCTTTCCGCCGGTGCCTGGCGAGGGACCGTTCACGGTCCGGAGCAGCATTGGCCGCCAGCCGTGCCGGCCATGGAGAAACGCAAATACCGGACCATTGCCGCCGGCCGGCAGGTGCTCGTCAAATACGCGGGCCTCGGCCCGCTTGGCGAGCGCAAGTTCGCCGCGGCGCGCGCGATGGCGGCCGCCGGTTTCACCACCGAGCCGCTGGCGCTCATTCACGGCTTCATTGTCGAGCGCTGGCTTCCTGCGGCGCCCGCCAGGACGCTTGCCACTCTGCCCCGTCAACAGTTGGTCGCCCGCCTTGCCGATTATCTCGGCTTCCGCGCCAGCGCATTCCCGGCGGCAAACGACGAAGGGGCACCGCTGCGGGATCTCGTGCAAATGGCGGTGCTCAACACTGCCGAGCGGCTCGGGCGGGGCCCCTCCGATCGATTGGCGCGGCATCTCTCAGATCTTCCGACGCATGAGCCAGCCCTTGAGCGGTGCGCTACCGACAATCGCCTGCAGGCCTTCGAATGGGTGGTCCAGCCGGACGGTCGGCTCATCAAGACGGACGCCCTCGACCATGCCTTCGGCCATGACCTTGTCGGGTGTCAGGACATTGCCTGGGACCTCGCCGGCGCCGCCGTCGAATTCGATCTGGACAATGAAGAGCGCGAGGCCCTGGCGCGTCGAACGGAAGGAATATCGGGGCGCTGGATTGCCCGGCAGCTCATACTGTCCTTGGAGCCCTGCTACCTCGCACTGGAGCTTGGCCGGATCCATTTCGGCCTTGCCATCTCGGTCGACCCTGGCGACCAAAAACGATTGCTGGCCGCCGAACAAAAATACACGCTGAAATTGCAGTCCTGGATCCGGGAAACACCGCATCACGGGATATAAATGATAATATTTGACTTTTATCAGTCGTCATGATTAACCACTCCTTGCGTGGCGATTGGGGCTGCTACCGGGAGTGCCAGACATGCTGGGCCGTCTCCGCGTTGTCACTTTCTCAGCCAAATTGATTCCCCTTGGTTTGCTGCTGCTGCTCGCCGCCTGCGGCGAGTCGACCGGCGCGCCTGTCGTTGTGCATCCGCCCAAACCGGTCCTGGTCGCGCCGATCAAATTCGCTGACGGGCAGGACGTCCGGACATTTACCGCGCAGATCAAGCCGCGGATCGAAGGCAGCCATGGCTTCCGCGTGGCGGGCAGGGTGGTGCGCCGCTTTGTCGATGTTGGCTCGACCGTCAAGGCTGGCGATCCCCTAGCCGTGCTCGACGATGCCGATTTTCGCCTCCAGCTCGACCAGGCCGAGGCGGAGGAGCGGGCGGCGCGCAATGTCCTTTCCCATGAGGAGGCCGAGCAGGCCCGCTTCGCCACTTTGCGCGACAAGGGCTTCACCGCCGCGGCCGCCTATGACCGGCAGAAGGCCATTGCCGATGAGGCGAGGAGCCGCCTGATGCGGGCCGAGCGGGCGGTCGGTCTCGCCCGCAATTCGCTGCGCTATGCCACCCTCGTTGCCCAGGATGACGGTGTCGTCACCGCTGTCCGGGTTGAGCCCGGCCAGGTCGTCGATGTCGGCGCGCCGGCCTTCGTCATCGCCAAGGCTGGCGAGGTCGAGGCCGAGATCGCGGTACCCGAAGCGCTGGTCGAGCGCGCCCGCACCGGTGTCGCAACCGTCTCGCTCTGGTCCGGCGGCGGTAAGACCTATGCCGCTCACCTGCGCGAGCTGGCGCCGTTGGCCGACCCCATGACCCGCACCTTCGCGGCACGCTACACCATCGCGGCACCGGACGACTCGGTTCGGCTCGGTTTGTCCGCCACGCTTGCCCTCTCTGCCGCGCGCCAAAGCCTCGCTCCGGTGCCATTGTCGGCAGTTCTCGATCAGGGGACCGGTCCCGCCGTCTGGAAAGTCGACCGTGCCGGCGGCACCCTGGCGCTTCAGCCGGTCACCATCGCCAAATTCGAAGGGCAGACGGCGCTCCTCGCGAGCGGCGTTGCCGATGGCGATCTCGTGGTGACGCTCGGTGTCCACAAGCTCGACCCCGGCCTCAAGGTCAGGCCGATCGAGCAGCTTCCCCGCTGAGGAGATCGGTCATGCGCAAGTTCAATCTCTCGGCGCTCGCCGTCCGTCATTCGGCTCTGACGTTGTTTCTCCTGCTGGCGATCGCCGTCGGCGGCGGCCTTGCCTATTTCCAGCTCGGCCGCGCCGAGGATCCCTCCTTCACCATCAAAGTGGCCGTCGTCACCGCGATGTGGCCCGGCGCGACCGCCTCCGAGCTTCAGGAGCAGGTGGCCGACAAGATCGAGAAGAAGATCCAGGAGCTTCCCTATTTCTACAAGGTGCAGACCTATTCCAAAGCTGGGTTTGTCGCGATGCAGGTCGAGTTTCGCGACACCACGCCGCCAGCTCAGGTCCCATATCTCTTCTATCTTCTGCGCAAAAAGCTCGCCGATCTCCGCCCTGAGCTGCCCGCCGGGCTCATCGGACCCAATGTCGACGACGAATATGGCGATGTCGACTCGGTCATGTACGCCCTGACCGGCGACGGCGCCGATTTTGCGCAACTGAAAAAGGCCGCCGAAGCCCTGCGCCAGCGGCTGCTCTCGGTTCCCGACGTCGTCAAGGTCAACATCTACGGGGTTCAGGACGAGAAGATCTATGTCGAGTTCAGCCATGCCCGGCTGGCGGCGCTCGGCATCTCGCCCCAGGCCATCTTTGATTCGCTGGCCCGGCAGAACGCCATGGTCCCGGCCGGCCTGATCGACAGCACCGCGCAACGCGTGCCGCTGCGCATCAGCGGCGCGCTGGGCGGCGAGAAGGCGGTGGCCGAGACGCCAGTCGAAGCGGCAGGCAAAGTGTTCCGCCTCGGCGACATCGCAACCATCACCCGCGGCTTCGAGGACCCTTCCGACTTCCTCGTCCGTCAGAAGGGCGTTCCGGCGCTGATCGTCGGTGTGGTCATGCAGAAGGGCGGCAACATCCTCGATCTCGGCGACCATCTGAAGACCGCGCTCGACGGCTTTGCCACCGAAATCCCGGCCGGCATCGACATCGAGCAGATCGCCGACCAGCCGCATGTCGTTGTCCATGCCGTCGGCGAGTTCGTCAGGTCTTTCATGGAGGCGCTGGGAATCGTCCTGCTGGTGAGCTTTCTGTCGCTGGGCTGGCGCAGCGGCATCGTTGTCGCGCTGTCGGTCCCTCTGGTGCTCGCCATCGTCTTCATCGCCATGAACGCCATGAGCCTCGATCTGCACCGCATCACGCTCGGCGCCCTCATCATCGCGCTCGGTCTGCTGGTCGATGACGCCATCATCGCGGTCGAGATGATGATGGTGAAGATCGAGCAGGGCGTCGACCGGATTCGCGCCGCCTCTTTCGCCTGGGACACCACCGCCTTCCCGATGCTGACCGGCACGCTGGTGACTGCGGCGGGATTTCTCCCGGTCGGATTCGCCCGCTCGAGCACCGGCGAATATGCCGGCGGCATTTTCTGGGTGGTTGCCCTGGCGCTGATCGCCTCCTGGCTCGTCGCCGTGGTGTTCACGCCCTATCTCGGTGTCAAGCTGCTGCCGCGCCATCAGGAGCGTGACGGATCGCATGATATCTACGATGGCCGCATCTACCGCGCCCTGCGCCGGGTCATCGGCTGGTGCGTCCAGCACCGCATCATCGTTGTCGCCGCCACTGCCGCCATCTTCGTCGGCTCGATCTTCGCCTTCGGCAAGGTGCAGCAGCAGTTCTTCCCACGCTCCGAGCGGCCCGAGCTCTTCCTGCAGCTGCGGCTCCCCGAGGGCAGCGCCATGGGTGCCACCCTTGCGGTCGTCAAGGAAGCCGAGGCGCTGCTCAAAGATGACCGCGACATCGCCACTTGGACCGCCTATGTCGGGCGCGGCAGCCCCCGCTTCTGGCTCGGCCTGAGCCCGCAGCTGCCGAACGAAGCCTTTGCCGAGATCGTCATCCAGTCGCGCGACGTCGAAGCACGCGAGCGC
>JBKOZY010000457.1:0-3227 GCA_046726135.1 Pseudomonadota bacterium
GGATTTGACAGATACCTGTTGCGGAATTCGTCCGAAATTACACTGGTTTTCATGATCGCCGAATCGAAGAGATTGCCCGAAAGCATCTTGAAGCCGGCCTGTTTCTTCAGCGGCTTTTCGTACCCGCGGATGACATCGCGGTTCCATGAGAATTTGCCTCGGCAGTTCTCGCCAATCGTCTTGCCATTGGCAGTGATACAGTCCTCGTGAATCTTGCCCGCCTTGATGAGTTCGGCCACCACCGCGGGGACGCCGCCCGCCCGGTGATAATCCTCTCCCAGATATTCGCCGGCCGGCTGCAAGTTGACGAGCAGCGGCAGGTTGTAGCCCATCTTTTCCCAGTCGGCGACGTCGAGCTTCACGCCGATATGGCGGGCGATCCCGTTTAGGTGATTGGGCGCATTTGTCGAGCCGCCGATCGCGGTATTCACGGCAATCGCATTCTCGAAGGCCTTGCGCGTCATGATCTTCGAGGGGGTCAGGTCCTCATGCACCATCTCAACGATGCGCCGGCCGGTTTCGTAGGCCATCTGGCCACGCTCGCGATAAGGGGCTGGGATGGCGGCATTGCCGGGAAGTGACATGCCAAGCGCTTCGGCCAGCGAGTTCATGGTGGTCGCCGTGCCCATCGTATTGCAGAAGCCGGTCGAGGGGGCGGAAGTGGCAACCAGTTCGACGAACTCCTCGTAGTCGATCTCGCCAGTCGCCAGAAGCTCGCGCGCCTTCCACACGATCGTGCCTGAGCCCGTGCGCTCGCCGCGGAACCAGCCATTGAGCATCGGCCCGGATGAGAGCGCGATCGCCGGCATGTCGACCGTCGCTGCCGCCATCAGCGCCGCAGGCGTGGTCTTGTCGCAGCCGATGGTGAGGACGACGCCGTCGAGGGGATAGCCGAAGAGCACCTCAACGAGACTCAGATAGGAGAGATTGCGGTCGAGCGAGGCGGTCGGCCTCTTGCCGGTCTCCTGGATCGGATGACAAGGGAACTCCATCGCGACGCCACCCGCCGCGGCGATGCCGTCGCGCACCCGCTTTGCCAATTCGATGTGATGGCGGTTGCAGGGGGCGAGATCGGAACCCGTTTGGGCGATGCCGATGATCGGTTTGCCGGACTGCAATTCGCCGCGGGTGAGCCCGTAATTGAGAGAGCGCTCGAGATAGAGCGCCGTCATGTCGGGATTGTCGGGCTTGTCGAACCAGGCCTGCGACCTGAGGCGGGGAGGTTTATTTGTCATACCTATAGAAATAGCACGAAGCCGACGCCGCAGTGCAAGACTTTGCCGCTCTTGGCGGAATGGCAGGGGCGCGTTATGCACAGTAGTGTGAAACAGGCAGAATCCGACGGCCACGAGCTTCGGACCATCCGCGATTTTCTGCGCTTCGCGGTGAGCCGGTTTCGCGAAACCGGCATCGTCCTTGGCCAAGGGACTTCGAATGCGATCGACGAAGCCGCCTTCCTCATCCTCGAATCCCTTCATCTGCCGCCTGACGACATCAATCCTTGGCTCGATGCGCGACTTTCCGAGCAGGAGCGCGATCTCCTTATGGGGCGCATTTCAGCCCGCATCCGCGACCGCAAGCCCTCGGCCTATCTCACCGGCACGACCTATATCCACGGCGTTCCCTTCCACGTCGACGAGCGGGTCATCATCCCACGTTCCTATATCGGGGAGCTTCTGTTTTCGGAGGCTTTTGCGGCAGGGGAGTCGTCGTTGATCGGCGATCCGCTGGGCGTCAGGCGCGTCCTCGATCTTTGCACCGGTTCGGGCTGCCTGGCGGTTCTCGCCGCCCGCGCATTTCCCAATGCCGAGATCGATGCGGTTGAACTGTCGGCCGATGCCCTTGCCGTCGCCCGCCGCAACGTTGAGGACTTGGGCTGTGGCGACCGCATCCGTCTGCTTCAGGGCGACCTGTTCCAGCCGGTCATGACCGAACGCTACGACATCATTCTCGCCAACCCGCCCTATGTTGATGCTGAGGGTATGGAAAACCTGCCCCCGGAGTTCCGCTACGAGCCCCAAATGGCGCTCGACGGCGGCGATGATGGGCTTGATATTGTTAGAAGAATCCTGGCGGACGCTAGCCGGCACCTTGAGCGCTCGGGCGGCATTTTGTGCGAAATCGGCCGCGGCCGCGAGCGGCTCGAGGATGACTATCCCGAGCTTGAGTTCTTCTGGCTCGCCACCGAGGAAAGCTCAGGCGAGGTATTTTGGCTGACCGCCCAACAGCTTAAGCCGAGGTCTCAGCGCTCGCCTTTGCGATAAGGCACCATCAGCGCGCGGGGATAGGCGGCTCGCCTCGACATCACAATCAACGCCAGAATCGACAGAATATAGGGCAGCATCAGGAACATCTGATAGGGCACGAAGGCGCCTGCAAGCTGTTGTAATCTCAGCTGAAATGCGTCGAACGCGGCGAAAAGAAGCGCGCCAAGAAGCGCCTTTCCGGGCCGCCAGGAACCGAAGACGACAAGCGCGATGGCGATCCAGCCGCGGCCATTGACCATCTCGAAAAAGAACGAGTTGAACGCCGACAAAGTGAGGAAGGCGCCGCCGATCCCCATCAGGGCGCTGCCGAAAACCACAGCAAATACACGCACTTGCGTGACATCGATGCCCTGCGCCTCGACCGCCTGGGGATTTTCCCCGGCCGTCCTGACCGCGAGGCCAGCGGGTGTGCGGTAGAGAAACCAGGCGACGGCAGCGACCGTGAAGAAGGCGAGATAGGTCAAGGACGTCTGCCGGAACACCTCGGAAACATAGGCGGAATCGAACGGAATCGGCGGGGAACGCGGTGAAAACGGCGTGATTTTGGGAGGCGATGTTACCTCCGGCAAAACCAGCCGGTAGGTGTAGTAGGCAAGGCTCGTGGCAAGGAGCGTGATGCCGATCCCGGTCACGTGCTGCGAGAGCCCGAGCGGCACCACCAGCAGAGCGTGCAGGAGCCCGAACGCCGCCCCGACGAGTGCCGCGACGAGGACGCCAAGCCACAGATCGCCGCCCAAATAGACAGTGAACCAGCCGGCAAAGGCGCCCGCCGTCATGATGCCTTCGATGCCGAGATTGAGGACGCCCGCGCGCTCGCAGAGGAGTTCGCCCATGGTGGCGAAGATGAGGGGAGAGGCGATGCGGATCGCCGCCGCCCACAGGCTTGCCGACACCAGAATGTCGAGCGCCTCCATCTAGCGCCACCTCAAGCGATAGCGGGTGAACATCACCGCCGTGACC
>JBKOZY010000458.1:0-4467 GCA_046726135.1 Pseudomonadota bacterium
CTCAAATAACGTCTTCCCAAGGTCAAGTATCTCGGCAGGATGCTATTTGGAGGCATACAATGACTCGCTTGGAACGTTTGACGCAGCTTGCCCTCGTCGTCGTGCTTTGTGGGTCGACATTCGGAGCGCAGGCGGTTGCCCAATCCTTTGCCAGCGTCGCAGTCAATCTCAATAGCGGTGCCTGGGGCGCGTCGCTCGGCCAACGCACAGCCAATGCTGCCGGCACCGACGCCAATCGCCGCTGTGGAGGAAATTGCCAGATCGGCTTGACGAAGGTCGGCCGCTTCGTCGCCGTAGCCAGCGGCTCGAATGGCGGTCATCATTGGTTCGGCTTCGCCGCTGGCGAATTCCCCGGTGATGTGAACGCGAGAGCCATCAATGGGTGCAAGAAGCGAGGGCCAGGCTGTCGCATCGCTCATTCAAACTGCATTCCAGGGCCGATCGATTGAGAAGATCGATCCTTGACGACCCGTGAGAGTGGAATCGTCGTTCGAGCGGATCTTGCGACGTCTGCAGAGGAGAGCCGACGTCGCGGCTCGCCCTATATCGCCGCGTCCGCGGAAGCTTGCTCCCGCGCCGATTTCCAAAACAGCCAGGCCGATATGAGCCAAAGTCCAACGAACAAGGCGTTCACGCCAAAGATCTCCAGCGGCGGGCTCGCGGGGTGACCCATCCCGGCGATCACCGCGATCATGGCGAGCGATGTTTGGGCGAGCGCCGTGGCCACCATTGCACGCGCCATTCCATGTGGCTGGAAGCGCGCGATGACGGCACCGACAATGCCGATGCCGAGGACCCCGCCATACATCAAGTTGGCCGGGTTGTTCTCGGTGCCGATGATGCCGACGGCAAGGTTCATCCAGATGAGGATTAAACCTGCCGCGAGTGCAACGCCAACGGCGGCTCGGTAGGCGCGATTGCCTGTGATCCTGACTGCCAGCTCATAGGTAACACCGCCGCCGACGACAAGGGCGGCGGCGACGGCGAAGTCGGCGAGGTTCCAAACGACTTCATCGGTGACCTGCATTGCGAACAGGGGCAGCAGCAAAAGCCCTGCGGCGATGCTCCAGGCCGCTATCCGCCAGCGGTTGCCGCGCCAGCCGCCACGGATTTCGGTGTTTCCTGCCATTGCCTTGCTCCATGCATCGGGGCGGGGCCTCAACCTCGTTCAGGCGAAGCTAAGACTCGCCATAGGGCGTGCCATCCTTGTGCACGAACCGGCCGTCCGCATTGGAGCTCATCATGTCGATATCGGAACAGATGGTCACGTCGGCGGGGGAGCGCGTGCCGACTTCCAGATAAACCGCCATCGCGCCCGATCCATTGATCAAATGATGACCATTGCCGGAGCCTTTCGGAAAGGCCGCGCAATCGCCGGCGCGCAGCAGCGTCTCTGCGCCGCCATCCTCGATCAGCGTCACTTCGCCTTCCAGCACATAGACGAACTCGTCTTCGGCCGAATGCCAGTGGCGCTGGCTTGACCAATTGCCCGGCGGCAGGCGCATGAGATTGACCCCGAAGTCAGTGAGCCCGCCGGCGTTTCCCAGCCGCTGTCGCACGCGATCGGCACAGGGCGCATCGAATGGCAGTGGATAGCCCGAGCCTTTCCGTTGCGGCACTGCGGCGATGTCGATCTTGGGCATGGCGGTCTTCTAACACAATTCTCAAAGGAAGAAACATGTCCCTCCCCGCTGCGTCCCTTCAAGCAACTTCTCGTTCAATTGCCACCTCGGCCAGGAGGCTCTGGCGATCACGAAAGATGGACGCAACCGCAGCGACCCGCCCCTTGCTCTTGAAGCGCAACAGACAGTCCTTTTTCATGATGTCGCCATCGATCGCGATTTCATCCCATGATTCGGCATGACCGACATAGTTGATGGGAACGTCGTAATGCTGGCTCCAAAAGAAGGGCACAGCGTCGAAGGGCGTTTGCCGACCAAGCATGTTGCGGGCTGCGGTCTGGCCTTGTCGCTCGGCGACGACCCAATGTTCGACGCGAATGGCTTCGCCAGAATGAAGATCCGGCCATCGAGCAATATCGCCCGCGGCGTAAATGTCGGGCGCACTGGTTTGCAGATACTGATTGACGGCAATGCCCCGGTCGAGATCGAGGCCGGCCTGCTCCGCAAGCGCCAATCGCGGTCTGACACCGATGCCGACGACCACCAGATCCGTTTCGATCGGTGGACCCTGCTCCAATCTGACGGTATTGCCATCGAAAGCAGTCGGCTTGTTTTCGAGGTGAAAGATCACCCCGTGTTCCTCGTGGAGCGCCCGGATGAAATCGCCCAATTGCGGACCAAGCACGCGCTCCATCGGGCGCTTGCCCGGGGCGACGACATGGACTTCGAGCTTGCGTGCCCGCAGCGAGGCGGCGACTTCAAGCCCGATGAAGCTTGCCCCGATCACGACCGCCCGGCGTGCCGCCTTGGCTCGCTCGATGATGGCGCGACAGTCCGCCAGCGACCGCAAGGTGTGGATATGAGGCTGGTCGGCACCAGGGATGTCAAGACGAACCGGCTCCGCTCCCGTCGCCAGCAGCAGCCGATCGTAGGGGATGGTATCACCGCTCGCCAGAGTCACCGCGTGCGTGCCGACATCGAGGCCGACAACCGTCTCGCCGAGGCGCGTCTCGATGTCCTTCTCGGAATAGAAGCGCTCGCTCTTCAGCGGCACGAATTTGAACGGAATGGTGCCTGCAAGATAGTCCTTGGACAGGTTGGGACGATCGTAAGGCAGGGAATCGTCGCTGCTCACCATCACAATTCGGTTCTGGAAACCTTCGCGCCGCAACATTTCCGCCGCGGCAAATCCGGCCGCGCCACTGCCAATGATGACGATCCGATCGGGGATTGCATCGCTGTTGCGATCGGTTTTCGATGCTGGCCGCTCACGCTTGTGCTGGACCACAAGCACATCATCCTGCCGTAGGACGTTCCAGCAGGCGATCGGATCGAACGCCGGCGCTCGAAGCGCTTCACCGGTGCGCAGGTCGAAACAGGCATGATGCCATGGGCACCGCACCGTCTTGTCGACGACAAGACCTTCGGCGAGCGGGCCATGATAGTGCGTGCAGTGGGGGGAAATGGCAAACACGTCATCCTCAACCCGCACCAATACGACCTCCTCGCCATTGGCATGTCCGATCAGCGTTCCGCCTCGCGGCACGGCGTGGAGAGGAATGCCGTGGCTGAGGTCCGGACCTCTCAGCTTCTTTTCATCTTGTGCCATCATCGCCTCCCTTCACGTGGCGCCGACGCATTCGCCTGGCGTAGTCCGTCCAGGATCGCGAGCGCGCGCTGTTGTTTTCGGCCTAATGTGGACTTTCAATCCTGACCGGTCACCTCACGATTTGCCGGTGCACGGACTGTTGATGTCGCTGCCCGCCGCCATGTTAACGCCGCGGTTCGGGCAGTTCCTCGACCATGGAGGGGCTTTCTGATTCGGGGTGGCATGCCGATGCACCAAGCTCGATGGCAAGCATCGGCCGGGATCAGTCGGCAGGGAACGACCATATGTCTTACTTGCAATCACCCGAATCCACCGCCCTGGGCGAGCATGACGGCGTGCCGTTCTTCACTGCGACAAATGCCAGGAATTCTCCAATAGGGGGCTATCTCTGTGAGGGCGGCGCGCTGGTCGCTCCCCTGGTCGGCGTTGTCCCGGGCGGAACCTATCTGGCCGGCTACGCAGCCAGCGGCGCCGAGCAGAGCGACGTCGTTCGGTTGAAGCCGGTCTACACGTCACGGCTTGATGCTTCATTGGCGGCGATAACACGAGCGCGGTTCGAAGCGCGGCGTCTTGGCAGCACAAGTCTCGATTTTTCAGCGGTGGTCGTCACCAGCTCCGAGTCCAACATGCTCGTCCGGATTGCGAACGCAAACCGTGCGTTGATGATCGACTCGAGCGGACCGGTGCAGCGCATTCTTGATGCGAGCGACATCGTCATCGTGATCTGGCGCGAGCCGGAAGGAATTGGCAGAATCCAGATCAAAGGCATGGGCACGGATGTTCTGAACGGCCGCCCGGTGCCGAAGGGCACCATCGGGGCCGGCCGCGATCGCAATTCGATCAGAGGGACTTCGGTTCACTGGTGCACATGCCGGGAAGCGGCGCAAATAGCCTGGGAATTCTTCTCCTGGGATGACTCCAATCCCATCCCGGCCGACTGAAGCAAAGCGGCCCTTTCAAGGCACAAGCGCAGACTTTCCTCAGCTTATCCACCGCTCATAACGACGGCTCCGGATGCGTCACAAACCAGCCCGATTGCCCTATCCAAATGAGCCAACACGGCTTGGGCCGTTTCTCTGAGGGACGGAATTCGGGGCTTTCATGTCAAACCCGCCATTGCTGGTCGTTCATTTTGCCGGTATTTTGCTCTCCATAGGATCACTCCTTGTCCTCGATCTGCGGCTTGCGACGCTTCTCTTCGGTCGTCGCGTGCGCCGTTTCGACATCGTCCTTGTC
>JBKOZY010000459.1:0-3504 GCA_046726135.1 Pseudomonadota bacterium
GCCAGATCCTGGCCCGCAACGGCCTGAGCGAGAGCGATGTGGTGAACCTGGAAAAGGAGAGCCTGCTTTCCGGCGGCATCGTCGATGCGCTGACCAGCGGCACCGAGATCCCCAAGACGATGGCGCAGATCGCCTGGCGCCATCGCAACGAGCAGCGGGATGTCAAATATTTCGTCATCGCCGGCGACAAGATCGTCATCCCGCCGCCATCGGACAGCGATCTCAAATCCTACTACGACAACCATCCGCAGTCCTTCTCGGTCCCGGAGCGCCGAACGGTGGCGACGCTGGCGGTGACGCCGCAAATGCTGGCGCCGTCGATCACGCTCAGCGACGAGGAGCTCGCAAAGCAGTTCGAGAGCCGGAAGGACAAGTTTGCCATTCCCGAGACGCGGCGGATCGAGCGTATTCCGTTCCCCTCGGTCGAGGAGGCGCAGAAGGCCCGCGCGCGGATCATGCAGGGCACGCCGTTCGCGACGATCGGTACCGAGCGCGGCTTCACCGACAAGGACATGGTGCTCGACAAGGTGAGCAAGAACGACATGCGCGACCCGGCCGTCGCCGACGTCGCCTTCGCGCTGAAGGACGGCGAGGTCAGCCAGCCGGTCCAGGGAAGGTTGTCGGTGTTTCTGGTCAAGGCCAGCAACATCGAGCCCGGCCATGAGCGCTCGTTCGCGGAGGTGAAGGACACATTGCGCAACGAGCTTCAGCTCGAGCGGGCTCGCGATGTCATCATCGACCTGCATGGCAAGATCGAGGATGCGCGTGGCGGCGGCGCGACGCTCGAAGAGGTGGCGCGCGACAACAAGCTGTCGCTGAAGGTGTTCGGTCCGATGGACCACAACGGCACCGGCGTCGACGGCAAGGACGTCGCCGACATCCCGGCGAAGTCGGAGCTGCTCAAGGCGGCGTTCGAGAGCGATGTCGGCGTCGACAACGAACCGCTCAGCACCAATGATGACGGCTTCATCTGGTATGAGGTCCGCGAGGTCAAGCCGGCGCAGCGCAAGCCCTTCGAGGAGGCCAAGGCTGAGGTGACGCAGGCCTGGACCGAGCGCCAGCGGCGCGACCGGCTGGCCGATCAGGCAAGGGCGCTGGTCAAGCGGGCCGAGCAGGGAAGCAAGCTCGAGGACCTGGCGCGCGAGCAGGCAGCCGAGATCAAGACGCAGAACGGCGTGAAGCGCGGCACCTCCTCCGAGTCTTTCGAAACCGCTGCTGTCACGGCGCTGTTCGCGGTGCCGGAGAATGGCTTCACCTATGCGCTCGAAGGCGATGGCAAGCACGCCAAGATCATGCAGTCATCGCCGGTGATGGCTCAGCCTTTCGATGCCAACGCGGCGGATGTCCGCAAGATCGCCGAGATCCTGTCGCAAAACCTGTCGAGCGACATCTCGTCCCTCTATCTTGCCGAGCTGCAGCGCAATCTCGGCGTCAGCCTGAACGACGCGCTCTGGCAACAGGTCAACGGCAGCCGCAGCTGATCCTGATCCTAGTCCTGCCCGACCTTCCGCCATTTGCGATCCGAGCCCATGACCACAGCTCCCGACTTCGACAGCTTCGCCAAACTCTACGACCGCGGCGAGTCGCAGGTCGTCTGGACGCGGCTGGTGTCCGATCTCGAGACGCCGGTGTCGGCAATGCTCAAGCTTGCCCGCGACGGCCATTACTGCTTCCTGCTGGAATCGGTCGAAGGCGGCGCGGTCAGGGGGCGCTACTCGATGATCGGGGTGCGACCCGACCTGATCTGGCGCACCCAGGACGGCAAGGCCGAGATCAATCGCCAGGCGCGGCATGATCCGACAGGCCCGTTCACGCCATGCGAGGGCGGCCCGCTGGAGTCACTCAGAGCGCTGCTCCAGGAAAGCCGCATCGAGCTGTCGCACGACCTGCCGCCGATGTCGGCGGGGCTCTTCGGCTATATGGGCTATGACATGGTGCGGCTGATGGAGCGCCTGCCACCGCCCAACCCCGATCCGCTCGGCCTGCCGGACGGCATCATGATGCGGCCGACGGTCATGTGCATCTTCGATTCGGTGAAGGACGAGGTCACGCTGGTGACGCCGGTGTTCCCCGACCGGACGGCCTCGGCACGCGCTGCCTACGCCAAGGCGTGCGAACGGCTGGAGAGCATCATCGACGGGCTCGACCGACCGCTCGATCAGCGGGCGCTCGATGATCCGCATGCGCTGCCGATCGCCGCGGCCCTGTCCAACACGACGCCGGAGGAATATTGCGCCATGGTCCTCAGGGCGAAGGACTATATCGGCGCCGGCGACATCTTCCAGGCCGTGCTGTCGCAGCGATTCGAGACAGCCTTCTCCCTCCCCCCGATCGCGCTCTATCGCGCATTGCGGCGGGTCAATCCTTCGCCCTTCCTCTATTATCTCGACTTCGATTCCTTCTCCCTCATCGGCTCGTCGCCCGAGATCCTGGTCAGGGTGCGCGACGGCAGGATCACCATCCGGCCGATTGCCGGGACGCGGCGGCGCGGTGCCACGCCGCGCGAGGACAAGGCGCTGGCCGACGAACTCCTGAGGGATGAGAAGGAGCGCGCCGAGCATCTGATGTTGCTCGATCTCGGGCGCAACGATCTCGGGCGGGTGGCCGAGATCGGCAGCGTCAAGGTCACCGACCAGTTCATCCTCGAGTTCTACAGCCAGGTGATGCACATCGTGTCGAATGTCGAGGGCAACCTCGATACCCGCAAGTTCGATGCCATCGATGCGCTGTGCGCCGGTTTTCCCGCCGGGACCGTTTCGGGTGCGCCGAAGGTTCGCGCCATGGAGATCATCGACGAGCTGGAGAAGGAGAAGCGCGGCCCATATGCCGGCTGCGTCGGCTATTTCTCGTCGAACGGCGACATGGACACCTGCATCGTGCTGCGGACCGCGATCGTCAAGGACGGCAAGATGCATGTCCAGGCGGGCGCCGGCGTGGTGGCCGACAGCGTCCCCGAAAGCGAGCAGACGGAATGCGTGAACAAGGCCAAGGCCCTGTTCAGGGCGGCGGAGGAAGCCGTCCGCTTCGCCGGCCGCTCGGTGCGGGGGCAGTGAACCGTCGGATTGCCCCTCATCGGGCAGCCGCCGTGAAAACGCCCATGCGGTTGGCGAATTACGCCAGGACACCTGCAACGGGGCTCTGTTCATGCCGCGGGCCGGGTCCACTCATCATTTGCGAGGCTCTCCGAACGATCGAAGCCGATGGCCCGCTCGGCGATATAATGCATGAAGTCATAGAGCGGCCGCTCGAGATATGAGAGATGCCCCGCCTTTGCCGCATCAGCGCAGAGGCCACGGAAGACCTTTTCGGTGCAGCCACGATCCTCCTCATTCACCTCATCAAGCAACCTCTTGAGGGCGGCGACATATTCCCCTGCTTTCGGATCAGCCATGAACTCGGGAGAAAGACCGCCGCCGAAGATCATATGCACACGATCAGTGCCCTTCGGATGGAGCGACAGATACCAGAAATAGCCTGGGGTCAGCGTGATGAGATGGCTCGGAT
>JBKOZY010000460.1:0-3531 GCA_046726135.1 Pseudomonadota bacterium
GTGATAGGGATGCTTCTGCCGCGGCAATTGGATCACCAGCTTCTTGGCGTATTGCCGGTTGATGCAGGTGACGATGACGGCGCCATATTCGCGGAAGCGCCGCAGGCCGAAATGGTGCGAGATCTCGATCTCGGCATTCTCGTTGATGTGGATGTTGGCCTTGTTCAGCATGCCGCGGACCTGCAGCATGATCTGATAGACGAGCTGCTCGTCGCCGACCCCCTGCCCGGCGAGGCTCGCCGACAATGGCGCATTGCCAGGGTAGTCGCGGTTGGCGACCAGCTCGGGACGCCAATCGCCGCTCTGCAGCTGACCCTCCTGGACCGGCATGGCGAAGAACACGTCGCGGGCGGTGATGGTCTCGCCAGCCTTGACGCCGCGGCGGACATAGGCGCCGCGCTTCAGCTCGGTCAGGGTCTGGCGCTCGGCCGGCGAGGTGGGGGCGCGCTCCTCATTGCCAAGCATCGAGCGCGCGTCCTTCCAGGCGGCGATCCAGGCCTTGAGCTGGTCGGGCGTCGATGAATAGGCGTTGAGCGGATAGCGGCCGTCATTCAGGCCGACATGGCGCTCGAACAGCCGTGCGCCCTTGGCGTAGGCGATCTGGATGGCCGCGACATTGTCCTGGTTCTCATGGGTCGACCAGCCGATCGCCACATTGCGGTAACGCTCGATCATCTGGCCGATCTGGTTCAGCTGGAGCTTGTCGTCGGGCGTCGGATAGAGGGCGACGCAGTGCATGAGGGCGAATTCGACGCGCTCGCTTTCCAGGAAGTTGACGAGCCAGTCGATCTCGTCGGTGCGCAATCCCGCCGTCGACACCACCACCGGCTTGCGCGACGTCACGACTTTTTCGAGCAGCGGTCGGTCGTCGGCCGAGCAGCTCGCGACCTTGATGATGTCGAGACCCATGTCGCAGATGATGTCGACGGATTCCTCGTCGAATGGCGTGCACATGGTGAGGAGCCCCGCCTTGCGCACCGACTGCGCGAGATCGGCGAAGGCGGTCATGTCGAGCTTCGTCTCCTTGAAGCGCTTCACATATTTGAAGTCGGTGCGCGACTGGTAGTCGGGATGGATGAAGGTGTCGAGCTGGCGGAACTGGAATTTGAGGGCGCCACGCACACCGGCATCGCGATTGACCTTGCCGACGGCGGCGACGATCTCCTTGGCATAGGGAAGGTCGCCCTGATGATTGTTGGCGAGGTCGTAGATGAACAGGTCTGTGAAGCCTTGTCTGTCCAGCACGGGAAGCCTCCTCAGTGCAAAGCGTCCGGGACATAGCCCGCAGACCAGTCGATCCGGACCCTGCGGCCGGTGGCATGCGAGCGGAAAATCGCTGCGACGACGAGCATCGTATCGAGGCCACGCTCGAGAGCGATCGGCGAGTCCTGGCGCTTGCCGTCAAGGATCGCTTCGAGATGCTCTATCTCGGTCTTGAAGTCGTCGGCGCGCGTCTTGGCCAGGAGCTGCTCCTCGGAGCGCTCGCCATCGCCGGAGATCACCGCGTCGAAACCCGGCTGGTAATTGACCCGCCATTCGACGAAGCCGTCGCGCCCCTGGATGCGGCAGAGCTTCTCCGGAGGCGCGGTGACCACATCCTGGATCACCTCGCCGACCAGCCCCTCGACGGTCTTGAAGCCGGCCAGCACCAGCCGGTCGTAATTGACCTTGCCGTCCTCGACCATATCGAGCAGGCCGGTCACTTCCTGGATCTTGCCGGCACCGACGGCATGGGCGAAATGCTGCCAGATGTTGATGCCATGCGAATGCTCGCCGGCAGCGCCGCCGCCTCTCGCAGCAAAGCCGAGATAGCTGTCGGCGGGGCCGGAGAGCCAGGGATGGGCCTTGAAGATGCCGCCCCAATGCTCACGGGTCCGTGCCGAGATGGCGACGACCGGTCCGGTCGCGCCGGCACGCAGAAGCTCCTCGGCTCGCAGGGTGTTGCCGGTGAGGGTGTGGTTGTAGCCGACGCCGGCGAAGATGCCCAATCGCCGGGTCCGTGCAAGGAGCGCGGCGCAGCCCTTGAGGTCGGGTCCGCAGAGCGGCTTCTCGATCAGCAGGGCGCGTGGCGGCGCGGCATCGAGCTCGGCATTGGCAAGAGCGATATGGGTGTCGGGCGGCGTGCCGATGAACACGAGATCGGCCTTGTCGCCCAGGGTGGCACGCGAGTCCTTGAGGAGAATGGCGTCATTCCAGGCACCATAGCGGCCGGGATAGGTGGACGACCGGGTGCGCTCGAGGGCGGCAGGATCGATATCGGTGAGCGTCACCTGCCAGCCACGGCTCACCGCGGCATGAGCGATGTGATTGCCGATCGAGCCGGCACCGACGATCTTGATGCGGAACATCTCTTCCCCTGCTCGCCGTCCGGCCGCGCGCGCGAGAGGCGGCGCGACCTCATCTCCCGAGAGCGATTTCTGGACCCTCCCGCGCGACAAGTAAACAAATTCGGGCGAATTTGCCCCATGAGTCTGCCGTTCGCGCAGGTATCAGTTGGTCAAGAATCCTCAACCTGAAGCTGAAAAACCTCGTTCGACAGCAGATCAATCCGGACTTTGTAGGTCTTGCCAAGAAGTTGCATGATCTTTGTGATGCGCGCCGTGATTGCCGAGCGATCAAGATCAGGGAAAATGTGGGCGTTGTAACGGCGCTCAGTGGTGCGGGAGATCACAGCGTCGAGGACGACGCTGCCGGCCGAGACCAGGCGGCTGCGCCAGGGGGGCGGGTGATCCTCCTCGAGAAGTCCGGCGTGATCGCGCAGCGCTGCGACGATCCGATCGCTGGCAAGCGGTCCTGTCAGGCTCGCCACATGCCGCGACAGCGCTTCGGGCGATGGCCCCGCAGCTTTGCCCCGGCACGTGCCGAGGCCGTCGTTGATGGCGGCGATGAGATCTTCGGCACGGTCGAAGGCGCTGCTCACCGCATTGGGCAGGTCGAGGTCGAACTCCGTCGAGCGCAGCGGCTGGTAGGCATAGGCGGTACGTCCGAGAAGCGCCGTCTCGACGGCGCTGGTGCAGCCATTGTGGAGCACCGCCGCGCTCGCCATGAGCCAGGGCACCACGGCTCCGCGATGCACCACGGCGATGTTGTCGGACGAGGCCGCTGCCTCCTGCCAGACGGCGGCATTCTCCGAAGGGTGGGGGCGGATCACCAGCCGGTGCGGGACGATCGCCCGGGCGAGCCGGGGAACAAGGTCGATTAAACCCTGCATCAGCGCGCGCTTATGGGCCGCAAGGCCGGACCACACCGTGTCGAAGTCGCGGCGGCCCAAGCCCGGCGAGCGGAAGGAGCGATGCCGCGGGCGGAAGTGGTTGACCAGCGAGAAGTTAGTGTTGAAGAGCACGAAGGAGCCGAATTCCCGGCGAATCGCCTCGGCCTCGCCGCGATAGAAATCGCGAAGCTCGGGCCTGAGCAAGTCGGCCCGCGGATTGCCGGTGAGAATGATCGGGCTGCCGCGATAATAGGGCGAGCGGCGCCAATAATCGGCATTGTCGTCGCCCCAGGCGAAGAGCAGCCGCGGCAGGCTCATGG
>JBKOZY010000461.1:0-19275 GCA_046726135.1 Pseudomonadota bacterium
GCGCAGCACCGGCCGAAACGCCGGAGCAGATCGACTCAGCACTCGAGCTCCTGGGCATCGTGCCCAGAGGCTTCAGCGCCGCCTAGGCATTCATCGAATCGAAAAAGTCGCCATTGGTCTTGGTCTGCCGCAGCTTGTCGAGCAGGAACTCGATCGCATCGACGGTGCCCATCGGATTTAGAATCCGCCGCAGCACATAGGTCTTCTTCAGGAGATCGGGCTTGACCAGCAATTCCTCCTTGCGGGTGCCGGAGCGCAGAATGTCCATTGCCGGAAACACCCGCTTGTCCGCCACCTTCCGATCGAGGATGACTTCCGAATTGCCGGTGCCCTTGAACTCCTCGAAGATCACCTCGTCCATCCGGCTGCCGGTATCGATCAGCGCCGTGGCGATGATCGTCAGCGACCCGCCCTCCTCGATATTGCGCGCCGCGCCGAAGAACCGCTTCGGCCGCTGCAGCGCATTGGCATCGACGCCGCCGGTCAGCACCTTGCCCGATGACGGCACCACCGTGTTGTAGGCGCGCCCGAGCCGGGTGATCGAATCGAGCAGGATCACCACGTCGCGGCCATGCTCGACCAGACGCTTCGCCTTCTCGATCACCATCTCCGCGACCTGCACATGGCGCACCGCCGGCTCGTCGAAGGTCGAGCTGATCACCTCGCCCTTCACCGATCGCTGCATGTCGGTGACCTCCTCGGGCCGCTCGTCGATCAGCAGAACGATGAGGTAGCACTCCGGGTGATTCGACGTGATGGCATGCGCGATGTTCTGCAGCAGCACCGTCTTGCCGGTGCGCGGCGGCGCCACGATCAGACCGCGCTGCCCCTTGCCAAGCGGCGCCACCAGATCGATCACGCGCGCCGACATGTCCTTCTTGGTCGGATCGGCGACTACCTCCATCTCCAGCCGCTCATCCGGATAGAGCGGCGTTAGATTGTCGAAATGGATCTTGTGCCGCGTCTTGTCGGGATCCTCGAAATTGATCGTGTTGACCTTGAGCAGCGCGAAATAGCGCTCGCCCTCCTTGGGGCTGCGAATGTCGCCATCGACCGTATCGCCGGTGCGCAGGTTGAAGCGCCGGATCTGGCTCGGACTGACATAGATATCGTCAGGCCCTGGCAAATAATTCGCATCGGGCGAGCGCAGAAAGCCGAAGCCATCCTGGAGAACTTCCACGACGCCTTCGCCGATGATGCTGACATCGCGCATCGCCAGGCTCTTCAGAATGGCATAGATGAGCTCCTGGCGCCTGAGCGTGCTGGCATTCTCGATTTCGAGCTCCTCGGCGATGCCGAGCAGCTCGGTTGGCGATTTCTCCTTGAGGTCGTGGAGTTTGATTTCCTTGAGTTCTGCAATGCTTGTCATGGAGGGTGCTTTGGAAATGCCGGCCCAGGCGCCTGGAGCGCAACGGCACGGCCTGTCTTGACGGTTGCGACCCGCCCTTGGATGGGCCGGGAATGAGGAAGGGTGGATTCCGCAAGAGTTGCGGGATCGACAGGAAGTCTTCTAACAGGAATTGGCTTGGAAGAAAATAGCCTCTCCCCAGACCAATTTTCGCCTGTTCATCAAGGCTTGACCACGGCGGCGATCACAATGCCGATCATCAGCACCGTCGGAACCTCGTTGATCGCCCTAAAATAAGCTGCCCCCTGGCGATTTTCATCCCGCGCGAACTGCCGCACATGCCAGGACAGCAGCAGGTGGACGGCGATCAGCCCCCCGACCAGCACGAATTTGACCCCGAGCCACAGCGGCACGCCATCGGCCAGGAAGCCCCCATCATGCGCCAGCCACAGCCCAAGCACGACCGACACCACCATGGCCGGCGTCATGATCGCCCGCAGCAATCGGCGCTCCATCACCTTGAACGTAGCGGCAGCGTCGCTCTGAGGCTCTGCCATGGCGTGGTATACCATAAGCCTTGGCAGATAGAGCAGCCCCGCCATCCACGAGATCACCGCCAGCAGGTGAAAGGCTTTCAGCCACAGATACATCTCAGCGATTGCCATCGACTCGTCGGACCGTATCGACCAGCAATGCCACCGCGCGCGGATCGGTCTGCGGTCTGACGCCATGCCCGAGATTGAACACATGCCGTTCGAAGGGCAGGGCAGTCACGATACGCACCACATCGTGCTCCAGCCCTCGCCCACCGGCCAGCAGGCTGACCGGATCGAGATTGCCCTGCACCGCCGCCACCGGCGTCAGCACCCGCGCCGCCCAATCGAGGGGCACACCCGATTCGAGCCCGCAGGCCTGAACGCCCGTCGCCTCGACAAATCCCCCATGCGCCGCTCCGAGCCCGCGCGCAAAGCCGATCACCGGCACCGCGCCGCACCGTGCTCTCAAACCTTCCATGATTCGTCTGATCGGCGCAAAGCAGAATCGCTGTCTCAGCCCATCCGGAAGATCGCCTGCCCAGCTGTCGAAAATCTGCACGCAATCGGCACCTGCCGCCACCTGACCCGCGAGATACTCGATCGACGCGCTCACCAGCCCATCGATCAGCGTGTCGAGCCAGCTCTCGCCGCGAAACGCCGCGACCCGCGCCGTTAGACGTTCCGCCGAACTCCCGCCTTCGATGAGATAGGTCGCCACCGTCCATGGCGCGCCGCAGAACCCGATCACCGCAACATCCGGTGCGAGCTGGCCGCGCACCTGCCGCACCGTCTCGTAGACCGCCTCGACCTCTCTTCCGAGCGGCCGTCCCGTCAACTGCGCGACGCGATACGCATCCGCCACCTTCTCGACCACTGGACCTTCGCCCGCCTGGAACGTCACCCGCACGCCGAGCGCATGCGGCACCAGCAGAATGTCTGCAAAGACGATCGCCGCATCGAGATCAAAACGGCGGAGCGGCTGCAGCGTCACCTCGGCGGCAAGCTCCGGCGTGTAGCACAGGTCGAGGAACGATCCGGCCTTGCTCCGCATTGCCATGTACTCGGGCAGGTATCGACCCGCCTGGCGCATCAGCCAGATCGGTCGGCGAGAGGGGACTCGACCCTCGAGCACGTCCATCAACGCTTTGCGCCCTGCGCGGGGGTACAATCCCTTGCCTTGCTCATTCATAAAGAGAATCTTTTTGCTGTTGCTGTTTGCCTGTGGGCATCACGCATGATGAAACTCTCGACAGCTTGTTCCGTCCTTGTCCGTTCCCGCCTCACCCCAACTCCTTTCCGCCTCGCTCGCCTCGCATAATCCGCCAAGCATCTGATCTATTAAGTCTTTTTCCTTGCCAATCGCCACGCTGTCAACGCTCTGGCCTCAGCCCCTCAACCGCCAGCCAACAACCGCTTTCTTCCCCCGCTTCCCGCCTCACCTTATTCACTTTGCCCGTTGAATTGGATAAGACCCGGATGACCGGCAGGGCCAGGATCCTCGCGCCGTGTTTCGCCCGCTCTCTCCACAGGGTCTTGAAGGGCTTGTGCCAGTGTCGTCCAGAAAACATCACCGTCAGGTCTTCCACATGCATCTCATCTCGGATGCGACCGGCGAGACCCTCAACACCGTCGCCCGTGCGGCCGCTGCCTATTACGCCGACTATCAGGCCGTCGAGCATATCTACGCCCTGGTGCGCACACCCAAGCAGCTCGACCGCGTCATCGAGGAAGTTGAGCGCCAGCCCGGCATCGTGCTCTTCACCATCGCCGACCGCACCTTGCGCGGCCGGCTCGAAAGCCGCTTCAACACCCTCGGCATCCCCTGCCTGTCGATTCTCGATCCGGTGATCTCGAGGCTCGCCGCTTATCTCAAGGCCGAGTCGCGACCCCATATTGGTGGCCAGCACGTGCTAGATGCCCAATATTTCAAGCGCATCGAGGCGCTCAATTACACGATGTTGCATGACGACGGCCAGCATCCTCAAGATCTCGACAAGGCCGAGGTCGTGCTGATCGGCATCAGCCGCTCCTCCAAGACGCCGACCAGCATCTATCTCGCCAACCGCGGCATTCGCACCGCCAACATCCCGCTGGTCCCGGGACTCGAGCCACCGCCCGAGCTCCTCAAGCTCGATGGCCCGATGGTCGTCGGCTTGCTCGCAAGTGCCGAGCGCATCGCCCAGATCCGCCGCAGCCGTCTGCTGACGTTGAATGAAAATCGCGAGACCCTTTATGTCGATCGCGACGCGATCCATGCCGAGCTCGTCGAGATGCGAAGGCTCTGCACCCGTTATTCCTGGCCGGTGATCGATGTCACCCGCCGGTCGATCGAGGAGACAGCCGCCGCAGTGATCAATCTCCTGTCCGAGCGTCGCGGTGCCGGCCCGCAATTTCTCATCGATGGAGAGCCGGCGACGTGACGCTCATTCTTGCATCGACCAGTGAGATCAGGCGACGCCTCCTCGCCAATGCCGGGATTGCAGTCGAGGTGATGGCACCGACCATCGATGAGGCGGCAGCCCGCCAAGGCCTGGCACCCGATCTTCCCGTCGCCAGGGTTGCCGAGACCTTGGCCGAAGCCAAAGCGCGGACAGTGTCGGCGAATCGTCCCGATGACCATGTCATCGGCGCCGACCAGATCCTGGTCCTCGATGATATGATCTATGCCAAGCCAAGCGATCTCGGCGAGGCGCGACGCCATCTCGCGTCGTTGCGCGGCAGGACCCACACCCTTATCACCACCGCCGTCGTGCTGCAGAACGGGCGGATGCTCACCACCATCACCGATTCCGCCGATCTCACCATGCGCCACTTCAGCGACGAGTTCCTCGATCGCTATCTCGCGGCCGCCGGACCGGCTGTCATAAGCTCCGTCGGCGCCTACCGGCTGGAAGAGCTTGGCGCGCAATTGTTCGATCGCATCGAAGGCGACTATTTCACCATTCTCGGCCTGCCGCTGCTTCCTCTATTGTCCTTCCTGCGCGCCGAGCGGCTGATCCCGTCATGAGCACAGCCCTTGAGCAGCGGCGTGTTGCGGTGATCGGCTATCCGGTGGCCCATTCCCGCTCGCCCTTGATCCACAATTACTGGCTGAAGCTTTACGGCATTCCCGGCAGCTATGGCCGCATCGCCGTCGCGCCTGCGGACCTCGCCGCCTTCATCGCCACCTTCGCCGACCATGGCCTGGTCGGCTGCAATGTCACGGTTCCGCACAAGGAGCAGGTGGCGCGCCTTGTGAGGATTCCCGATCCCGAGACCACAAGGCTCGGCAGCGTCAACACCCTGTGGATGGAGGATGGCGAGCTCCTCGCCACCAGCACCGATGGCTATGGCTTCCTGCAGAACCTGCGCAGCGCCGCACCCGATTTCACGCCGCAGCGGCACACCGCGATGGTCCTTGGGGCAGGGGGTGCGGCGCGTCCCATCATTGCGGCTCTGCGATCGGCCGGCGTCCAGCGCATCCACCTTGCCAACCGCACTCCCGAGCGCGCTGCGGCTCTTGCCACCGAGCTCGGCGGGGGCATTGATCCGATCGGCTGGGCCGAGATCCCGGCCTGGCTCGAAAGCACCAGCCTGCTCGTCAACGCAACGAGCCTCGGCATGACGGGCGGCGAGCCCCTGGTCATCGATCTCGCTCCCTTGCCGTCCGATGCGATTGTCGCCGATATCGTCTATGTGCCGCTCGAGACCGATCTTCTGCGGCAGGCGCGCGCCCGCGGCCTTCGCCATGTCGACGGCCTCGGCATGCTGCTCCATCAAGCGGTCCCCGGTTTCGAGCGCTGGTTCGGCCGCCGCCCGGAGGTGACGCCCGATCTCAGGGCTCTGATCGTCCGCGACCTGACCGGGTGATCGAGCGATGCTGATTGTCGGCCTCACCGGATCGCTGGCCATGGGCAAATCGGAAACCGCCCGGATGTTCGCCGAGCTGGGCTCTCCGCTGTTCGATGCCGATGCCGAGGTGCACCGCCTCTATGCAGCCGGCGGCTCTGCCGTCGGTCCCGTTGCCGAGGCCTTTCCCGAGGCCCTCGTCGATGGCGCGATCGACCGTGCCCGGCTCTCCGCTCTGCTGCTCGCCGACCCGGCCCGCCTGCCGCATCTCGAAGCCATCGTTCACCCCATGGTGCGCGCGGCCGAATCGCGCTTTCTCGATGCCGCCCGACAGGCGGGCGAGCCTTTCGTCATACTCGACATTCCCCTGTTGTTCGAGACCGGCCGCGACAGCGCGATGGACCGCATCGTCGTCGTCAGCACCTCGCCCGAGATCCAGCGCCGCCGCGCCTTGGCCCGACCTGGCATGACCGAGGAGAAGCTCGCACGGCTGCTGTCGCGTCAGACACCCGATGCCGACAAGCGGGCTCGTGCCGATTTCATTGTGGAAACCGGGGCCGGCCTCGACGATGCATTTGACCAGGTGCAAAGGATCGTGTCTCGATTGCGCGAGCAAGCAGGCCGCGATTCGACCGGAGCTGATGCGCGAGATCGTCCTTGACACCGAGACCACCGGCATCGAGCCGGCCGAAGGCCACCGCCTGGTCGAGATCGGCGCGCTCGAGCTGATCCGTCACATTCCGACCGGTCGGGTCTTTCACGTCTATTTGAACCCGGAGCGGCCAATGCCGCCCGATGCCTATGCGGTGCATGGCCTGTCCGACGACTTCCTGCGCACCCAGCCGCTGTTCGCCAGCACGGTCGGGGCCTTCGAGGAATTCATCGGCGACGCGCCGCTGGTGATGCACAATGCCGCCTTCGATTTCCGCTTTCTCAATGCCGAGCTGGAGCGCTGCAACCGCCGCCTGCTGCTTCCCGAGCGGGTGCTCGACACCTTGGCGCTTGCCCGCCAGCGCCACCCGATGGGGCCGAACAGCCTCGATGCCCTGTGCCGGCGCTATGGGATCGACAATTCGCAGCGGACCCGCCACGGCGCGCTGCTCGACGCCGAGCTCCTGGCCGAGGTCTATCTCGAGCTGGTCGGCGGGCGTCAGACCACCCTGGTCTTTTCCGAGCGTCCGTCCATCATTGCCGTCAGCACGGTCCAGCGCTTGCCCGTCAGGCCGCGTCCCAGTCCGCTTCCCGACCGTCTGACCGCCGCTGAGCGCGCCGCCCATGCGGCCTTTGTCGCCACTCTCGGTCGCGCTCCGCTATGGGATCGCTGGCTCGCCGCCGACCCGGCGCAGCGGACCGCCTCAGGCTAGGACTTTTCCTTCCGCCAGGCGCTTCTGATACATCCCGGCGAAATCAATGGGATCGAGCATCAGCGGGGGAAAACCGCCGCTGCGGGTCGCATCGGCCAGGATCTGGCGGGCGAACGGGAACAACATGCGGGGGCATTCGATGAGGACGATCGGATGGAGCGCGTCCTTTGGGATGTTCTCGAGCCTGAACACGCCGGCATAGAGCAGGTCGGCGGCGAAGATCACCTTGCCCTGGTGCGACGCTTTGGCGTCGAGATGAAGCTCGACCTCATAGTCGGCGCCCCCCTGGCCGAGTGGCTTGGCATTGACATTGACCGAAATATTGATGTCGGGCTGGGCCTGCAACGTCATCGAGGCCGGGGCGTTAGGATTCTCGAAAGAAAGATCCTTCAGATATTGCCCGAGGACTTTCATCGAAGGTTGGGCCTGGGGTGACGGTTGTCCCTGCGAGGCCGCCGCCGGACTGGGGGCAGGGGCGCCGGTAACCGCCGCATTGGACCCGTTCGACTCCGGAGTAGCCTTGGTTTTGTTGTCCTGGGCCATCTCGATCCGCCTTTCCTCGAGTCCCGGTGGGCCCTGGCAGGCCCGGTGCGGTGGCTAACACGGCTGAGGGGTGATCGCAAGCGCTCGCCCCAATCATCAGTTTGGAGTCTAAGCCTGGCTCCTATATAAAAGGGAAGATGTC
This sequence comes from Pseudomonadota bacterium, assembly GCA_046726135.1. Classification (GTDB taxonomy): domain Bacteria; phylum Pseudomonadota; class Alphaproteobacteria; order Rhizobiales; family Aestuariivirgaceae; genus DATAFF01. The sequence goes on from JBKOZY010000461.1 coordinate 7,762, forward strand.
TGCGCCATGAAGGTTCGGCTGCTTCCCCCCTGCACGTCCTGGGAGAACCGAACACGGATGTCACGTAGCGCAATTGCAGGCAGGACCACAGCAAAATGAGCCAACCTTTCGATCCCTTGAACCTTCTGATTCTCGGCGTAGCGGTCGTCCTGCTGTTCAAATTGCGCAGCGTCCTCGGCACCCGCACCGGCAATGAGCGCCGTTACGACCCGATTCAGCGCGACCAACAGCAGACCGAGCTTCGGCGCGAGGACAATGTCATCCACATGCCCGGCCGCGAGCCGGTGCGCAGCGACGGCGACAGCCCGGCCGAGGAGGGTGCCCCGATCTGGCAAGGCTATGCCGAGCCGGGGTCTCCGGCCGCCGGCGGATTGGAGAAGATCGCCGGCGCCGATCCGAGCTTTTCCCCGCGATCCTTCCTCGAAGGTGCCCGCATCGCCTACGAGATGATCGTCTCGGCCTTCGCCGAGGGCGACAAGAAGGCCCTGAAGCCATTGCTGTCGCGCGAGGTCTATGACGGCTTCTCCGCCGCCATCGACAACCGCCAGAAAAATGGCGAAACCCTGGAGAGCAAATTCGTCGGCATCGACAATTCGCAGATCGTCGCCGCCGAGCTTGCCGGCAAGAAGGCGAGCGTCACGGTCCGCTTCATCGCCGATCTCATCTCGGCCACGCGCAGCCGGACCGGCGAGGTCATCGATGGCGACGCCACCCGGGTCCGCCAGATCACCGATGTCTGGACCTTCGAGCGCGACATCTCATCGCGTGACCCCAACTGGCGGCTGATCTCCACCGAGGGCGTCGTTTGACGGCTGTCGGCGCTCTGCGGCGCTGCCTGCTTTTTTCGCTAATCATTGCCATGACAACGCCGCCGTCTTCCGCTGCGCCCCAGGTTCGACTGACGCCGCTCGCCTTTGCCGCAATTGCCGGCTGGAGCACGCATGAAGCCGCCGGTGCCGCCGCCGCGCTCAGTCGTTCCTGTCACGAAATGATGGCCGGGGGACGTGGCTTTGTGCGCGGACCGCGCTTCGCCGGCCTTCGTGCCGACTGGTCGAGCGCCTGCAACGCCGTCATGGACCTCCCCGCCAGCATCGATGACGGCGGCATGCGCCGCCTCCTCGAGTCCCATTATGTGCCCTTCCGGGTCGAGGATCCGACGCGCCCGCAAGGCCTGTTCACCGGCTATTACGAGGCGACCGCCCGCGGCAGCCGCCGCCGTCACGGTCCTTATCAGATCCCTATCTACCGCAAGCCCGACGATCTCGTCGCTCTCGATGCCGCCGCCGAGCCGCGGCTCGGCACCCGCTACGGACGCTATGTCGCGGGGCATGCTCATCCCTATTTCAGCCGCGCCGAGATCGAGGCGGGGGCGCTGGCCGGCCGCGGCCTGGAGCTGCTCTGGGTCGATTCGCTGGTCGATGCCTTCTTCATTCACATCCAGGGCTCGGGCCGGGTCTCCATGGATGACGGCAGCACCGTCCGTCTTGCCTTTGCCGCCAAGAGCGGGCGTCCCTACACCGCCATCGGCGCGGTGCTCCATCAGCGTGGCGCCCTCACCCGCGACAATCTGTCGATGCAGTCCCTGCGCGACTGGCTTGCCCGCCACCCCGCGGAAGCGCCGGAGGTGCTGCGGCAGAACCAGTCCTTCATCTTCTTTCGCGAGGTTGATCTCGCCGATCCGGCGCTTGGGCCCCCCGGCGCCCAGCATGTCCAGCTGACGCCGCACCGCTCCCTGGCGGTCGACCGTGCCTGGTGGGCCCTCGGCACCCCCATCTGGCTCGACAGCGCTGTCATCTTGCCCGGCCAGCCCGACCGTCCCTTCCGCATGCTCATGGTCGCCCAGGATACTGGCTCGGCCATTCTTGGCGCTGCCCGCGGCGATGTCTTCTTCGGCGCCGGCGACGAGGCGGCAATTCTTGCCGGTTACATGAAGAGCCCCGGCCGGATGATCGTTCTGCTCCCGAAACAATTGGCCGGGCGCTTGCGCCAGGCACCGTGATCCCATGCGGCGCAAGGATCGCGAATTGTGGGATGTCATCCGTGCCACGGTGACGCCTTTGCGGGACGAGCCGCCCGTGCCGGCCACCCCGCCGCCCCCGAATGTGGCAATGCCGGCACCAGCACCGCGTCCGCCGAAGCCCCGTCAACCCGGGCCGGTGGGCCCCGAAGCCTTGCCGGGAAACAGCCTCGACCGGCGAACCCGGCAGCGGCTGCTGCGCGGCAAGGCCGAGATCGAGGATCGGCTCGACCTCCATGGCGACAGCGTCGAGGTCGCCTATATGCGGCTGCGCGGTTTCCTGAATGCCTCGCGGGCCAGGGGCTTGCGCCTTGTGCTGGTGATCACCGGCAAGGGCAGCGGCGACTATGTTCGCCACACCTTGCACGGAGCGACCCATTGGGATGCTCCCGAGCGCGAGGGCCGCCTTCGCCGCCTGCTGCCGCAATGGCTCGCCGAGCCGGAGCTCAGCGCCATGGTGGTCGCTTTCCAGCCCGCCCATCCACGACACGGCGGCGGCGGTGCCTGGTATCTGCGGCTTCGCCGCAGGCAATAGGCAGTAGGCAATAGGGAAGGGCACTGCTCATTGCCTATTGCCTAATGCCGACTGCCTACAGGATGAATTTCGACAGATCCGTATTCCGAGCCAGCTCGCCGAGATGCGCCTCGACGAACGCCCGGTCGATCACCACCCGCTGGCCCGAGCGATCGGTGGCAGTGAAGCTGACCTCGTCGAGCACCCGCTCCATCACCGTCTGGAGCCGCCTTGCCCCGATATTCTCGATGCTCTGATTGAGATCGGCGGCGATCCGGGCAATCGCATCGATCCCGTCATCGGTGAATTCGAGCGTCACCCCCTCGGTTTGCATGAGCGCCGTATATTGCCGCACCAGATTGGCCTCGGGCTCGGTCAGGATCCGCCGGAAATCGTCCATGGTCAGCGCCTTGAGCTCGACCCGGATCGGCAGCCGGCCCTGCAGCTCCGGCAACAGGTCCGAGGGCTTGGCGATGTGGAATGCCCCCGAGGCGATGAACAGGATGTGATCGGTGCGGACCGGCCCATGCTTGGTGCTGACCGTCGTTCCCTCGATCAGCGGCAGGAGATCGCGCTGCACCCCCTCGCGGCTGACGTCGGCGCCATGCCGCTCCGAGCGGGCGCTGATCTTGTCGATCTCGTCGATGAACACGATGCCGCTGTTCTCCACCAACTCGATCGCTTCATGCACGATCTGATCATTGTCGAGCAGCTTGTCGCTCTCCTCCTGCAGCAGCACCTCATGGCTCGCCTTGACCGCCATGCGCCGTGTCTTGGTACGCTGGCCGAAGGTCTTGCTCAGCATGTCGGAGATATTGATCATGCCGACCGACCCGCCCGGCAGCCCCGGAATGTCGAATGCGGGAATGCCGCCGGTATCGGCAACCTGGATATCGATTTCCTTTTCGTCGAGCTCGCCCGACCGGAGCTTGCGCTGGAACGCCTCGCGGGTGGCGGCGGAAGCCTGCGCTCCGACCAGTGCATCGACCACCCGCCGCTCGGCATTGAGATGCGCCTCCGCCTCGACGTCCTTGCGGCGCGCCGCCCGCACATTGGCGATGCCCGCCTCCAGCAGATCGCGGATCATCTGCTCGACATCGCGTCCGACATAGCCGACTTCGGTGAACTTGGTCGCCTCGACCTTGATGAAGGGTGCATTCGCCAGTCGCGCCAGCCGCCGGGCAATTTCGGTCTTGCCGACGCCGGTCGGCCCGATCATCAGGATGTTCTTTGGCATCACCTCTTCGCGTAACGCCGGCTCGAGCTGCTGGCGCCGCCACCGGTTGCGCAGCGCGATGGCGACGGCGCGCTTGGCCTCACGCTGCCCGACAATGTGGCGATCGAGCTCCGAGACGATTTCACGCGGTGAGAAGTCGGTCATTCTGATTGTCCGGTTTCGAGGCTTTCGACCACCAGATTGGAATTGGTGAAGACGCAGATCTCGGCAGCGATCGCCATCGCCTTGCGGGCGATCGTCTCGGCATCGAACGCGCTGTCGGCAAGCGCCCGGGCGGCGGCCAGCGCATAATTGCCGCCGGACCCGATCGCCACGACGCCGCGCTCCGGCTCGAGCACGTCGCCGGTGCCGGTGAGCACCAGGCTGACCTGCCGGTCGACCACGATCATCATCGCCTCGAGTCGCCTGAGATAGCGGTCGGTGCGCCAGTCCTTGGCGAGCTCGACACAGGCCCGGGTGAGCTGCATCGGGTGCTGCTCGAGCTTGCCCTCCAGCCGCTCGAACAGGGTCAGCGCATCGGCGGTGGCTCCGGCAAAACCGGCTATCACCTGGCCGCCAGCCAGCGGCCTGACCTTGCGCGCATTGGCCTTGATGATCGTATTTCCGACACTGACCTGGCCATCGCCGGCCACCACCACCCTGCCCCCCTTGCGGACGGAAAGGATCGTGGTTCCATGCCAGGACGGCGCTGTCGCCCTCGAAGTCATCAATACCTCCGCCTCCAACCGCTGGATTTAGGCGTCCAGAGCCGCGAGAGCAAGTCAAGGGCTCGTAAGGGGAGAGTGGCCACTGCCCCGGCCGCCTGTTAAAAGGGCGCCCGGATTGCCGGATGGAGGCACAAATCAACATGCGCAACGGCCGGGTCGAGCGGCGCACCAAGGAGACTGAGATCACCGTCGAGCTGTCGCTCGACGGCAGCGGCATTCACGATATTTCAACCGGGATCGGCTTTTTCGACCATATGCTCGAGCAGCTGGCCCGCCACTCCCTCGTTGATATCGCCCTCAAGGCCAAGGGCGACCTTCACATCGACATGCACCACACCGTCGAGGACAGCGGCATCGCACTCGGCCAGGCCCTGTCCGCCGCCCTGGGCGACCGGCTCGGCATCTTCCGCTACGGCCAATGCGACCTGCCGATGGATGAGGCCTTGACCCGTTGCGCCATCGACCTGTCGGGGCGCGGCTACCTCGTCTGGAAGGTCGCTTTTTCGCGGCCGCTGATCGGCGAGATGGAGACCGAGCTCTTTCGCGAGTTCTTCCAGGCGCTGGCAATGAACAGCGGCATGACGCTCCACATCGAGACTCTTTATGGTGCCAACAACCACCATATTGCGGAAACCTGTTTCAAGGCGCTGGCACGGGCGCTCCGCATGGCCGTCGAGATCGATCCGCGGCGGCCCTCCGCCATCCCCTCCACCAAGGGCACGCTGACAGGGTAGGCAATGGGTCTGCGATTCTATTCGGTTCATGCCGAGCCATGGAATCCGGCGACGACGCCGCAGGGCGCCGATCGCACCGTCATGGTGAAGGAAGGATTCTCCTGGCCGGCTTTCCTGATCTCGCTGCCCTGGCTGATCTGGCACCGCATGTGGATCGTGTTGCTGCTCTACCTCGCCCTGGTGATCGGGCTTGCCGCTCTGTCGGAATTCGGTCAGGTGCCCGATCAGGCGATGACCATCGCTTCCATGATCATCGCGCTCGTCCTCGGCTTCGAAGGCAATGGCCTGCTCCGCTGGACCCTGGCCCGCCGCGGCTACGAGGAGATCGGCGAGGTGGCGGCCGAGACGTCGCAGGCCGCCGAGATGCGGTTCTTCGAAAAGCGCGGCCACCGTTCTCAAGATGGTGCGGCGCCATGACCGTCGCGATTGTCGATTATGGTTCGGGCAATCTCCGCTCGGCATCGAAGGCGCTCGAGCGCGCCGCCGCCATTTTCGACGCCCGCACCGACATTCTCGTCACCGCCGACCCTGACGTGGTGCGCAAGGCCGACCGGATCGTGCTCCCCGGTGTCGGTGCCTTTCGCGACTGCCGCGACGGGATCGCGGCGATCCCCGGCATGTTGGAGACGCTCGACTTCGCGGTCCGCCGCGACGGCAAGCCGTTTCTCGGCATCTGCGTCGGCATGCAGCTGATGGCGACGAGCGGTCATGAGCATGAGGTGACCCCGGGCTTCGGCTGGATTGCCGGCGAGGTGCGTCGCCTTGCGCCCTTGGATCCCAGACTGAAGATCCCCCACATCGGCTGGAACGCGCTTCAAGGGCAGGGGGCCCACCCGCTGCTCGATGGTCTCGACATTGCCGGTGGCAACCAGCACGCCTATTTCGTCCATTCCTATTGCCTCATTCCCGACGATCCCGCCGCCGCCCTCCTCACCACCGACTATGGCGGCGCGGTCACGGCCATGGTGATGCGCGACAGTCTGGCCGGCACCCAGTTCCACCCCGAGAAGAGCCAGGCCTTCGGCCTCCGGCTGCTCGCGAATTTTCTCCGCTGGCGGCCATGATCCTGTTCCCCGCCATAGACCTCAAGGACGGGCGCTGCGTCCGCCTGCGGCGCGGCGAGATGGCTGCTGCAACCATCTACCCGCAGACTCCGGAAGCCCAGGCCCAGGCCTTCGCCGCCCAGGGCTTCGCATGGCTCCATGTCGTCGATCTCGATGGCGCCGTAGCGGGGCGGCCGGTCAACCGCGACTCCGTTGCGGCCATCCTGTCGGCGGTCACCATCCCGGTCCAGCTCGGCGGCGGCATTCGCGACTTCGCCACCCTTGCCAGCTGGCTCGAGGCCGGCGTGACCCGGGTCATTCTCGGCACTGCCGCCTCGCGCGATCCCGATCTCGTGCGGCAGGCCTGTCAGGCCTTCCCCGGTCGCGTCGCTGTCGGCATCGACGCGCGGAACGGCGCGGTCGCGGTCGATGGCTGGGCCCGCTCGCTGCCACTCTCCGCCGTCGAGCTGGCGAAGCGTCAGGCCGATCTCGGCGTTGCCGCCATCATCCACACCGACATTGCTCGCGACGGCGTCCTCAAGGGTCTCAACATCGAGGCGACGCTCGAGATCGCCCGCGCCACGCCGGTGCCGGTGATCGCCAGCGGCGGTCTCGCCTCGCTCGCCGACATCGAGCGGCTTGCCGCGCCGGACTGCGCCATCCTCGAAGGCGCGATCTGCGGCCGCGCCCTCTATGAAGGGCTGATCGACCCTCACGCCGCGCTCGCCATTCTGCGATCCGCCGGGAGGCGCAACGATGCTTAAGGTTCGCGTGATACCCTGCCTCGATGTCAAGGACGGTCGCGTCGTCAAGGGTGTCCGCTTCGTCGATCTCAAGGATGCCGGCGATCCGGTGGAGATTGCCAAGGCCTATGATGCTGCCGGCGCCGACGAGCTGTGCTTCCTCGACATCACCGCGAGCCATGAGGACCGCGGCATCCTGCTCGATGTGGTCCGCCGCACTGCCGACCAGTGCTTCATGCCGCTGACCGTCGGGGGAGGGGTGCGCAGCATCGCCGACATCCGCAGTCTCCTGCTCGCCGGCGCCGACAAGGTGTCGATCAACACCGCCGCCATCAACGATCCGCAGCTGATCGCCGAAGCCTCGCGCAAATTCGGCGCCCAATGCATTGTCGTCGCCATCGATGCCAAGCGCGTTCCGGCCGCTGGCGGCGACCCGCCGCACTTCGAGCTGTTCACCCATGGCGGGCGCCGCCCGACCGGGCTCGATGCCGTCGACTTCGCGCGCCAGGCTGCAGCGCTCGGCGCCGGCGAGATCCTCCTGACCTCGATGGATCGCGACGGCACCGGCGAGGGTTTCGACATCGAGCTGGTCCGCGCCGTCGCCGATGCGGTCGACATTCCGGTGATCGCCAGCGGCGGCGTCGGCAGCCTCGATCACCTGGTCGCCGGCGTTCGCGACGGTCATGCCTCGGCGGTGCTTGCCGCCTCGATCTTCCATTTCAGCACCCACAGCATCGCCGAGGCCAAGGTCCGCATGGCGGCTGCCGGCATTCCCGTGCGAATGGCTGCTGTCGGCCTCGCGGCACCGCTCGATCCCGCCCGCCTCGCTGTCCTCAACGAGCTTGTGCGGATCATCGCCGCGCGCCGGTCGGCATCCCCCGATGACTCCTATACGGCCAAGCTCTTTGTCGAGGGCGTCGAGAAATGCGCCAAGAAGGTTGGCGAGGAGGCGGTCGAGACGGCGCTTTCGGCCATGACCGGCGACCGCGCGCGGATCGCCGAGGAGGCGGCCGATCTGACCTATCACCTGTTGGTGCTGCTCGAGGCCACGGGCACGCCGCTCGTCGATGTTCTCGACGTCCTTGCCGGCCGGATGGGGATCGGCGGCCTCGAGGTCAAGGCCTGGCGCAAGAAGGTATGAGCGGCATGGACGAGCCGGCTAACGAACTGTCGCCCTACCGCGTTTTCTCGCGCACCGAATGGGCGGAGCTGCGCGCCGACACGCCGCTGACCCTGGACCATGCCGAGCTCGACGAGTTGCGCAGTCTCAATGACCGCATCAATCTCGACGAGGTGGTGACCATCTATCTGCCGCTGTCGCGCCTTCTCAATCTCTACGTCAGGGCCACCCAGAAGCTGTTCTCGGCAACCCAGCGGTTCCTCGGCAGCGACGGCGGCAAGGTTCCCTATATCATCGGCATGGCCGGCAGCGTCGCCGTCGGCAAGAGCACCACCGCCCGCATCCTGCAGCGCCTGCTCGTCCGCTGGCCGAACACGCCGAAGGTCGACCTCGTCACCACCGACGGCTTTCTCATGCCCAATGCCGTGCTCGAGCGCGAAGGCCTGATGAACCGCAAGGGCTTCCCCGAGAGCTACGACCTGCAGCTGCTCCTGCGCTTTCTCTCGGACATCAAGGCGGGCATGCATGCCGTCGAGGCGCCGGTCTATTCCCATCTCACCTATGACGTGGTGCCCGAGGAGCATGTGGTGGTCGACCGGCCCGACATCCTCATCGTCGAGGGCCTGAACGTGCTGCAGGCCGGCCGCCCGCCCCGCGACGGCATGGCTATTCCCTTCGTCTCCGACTTCTTCGATTTCTCGATCTATCTCGATGCCGAGGACGATGTCCTCCGCACCTGGTATATCGACCGCTTCTTCTCCTTGCGCGAGACCGCCTTCAAGGATCCGCGCTCCTATTTCCACCGCTATGCCGAGCTGTCGGACGAGGAGACCCGTCGCACCGCGACGCGGATCTGGGAGACGATCAACCTGGTCAATCTCAGGGAGAACGTCCTCCCGACCCGTCATCGCGCCAATCTGATCCTGCACAAGACCGCCGACCACGCCATCAACGCGGTCCAGCTGCGCAAGCTTTGATCAACCGATCTGGCAGGACGACCAGTTCACCAGACCGGCGACCAATCCCCCAGATCATCGGGGCCTGCGCCGGACGTTGGTGATGGGACTTCACCTCTGCGGACGGCGCGGTCGGCGGTGCTGCCACTCCGCATGGAGCTGGCCTGGCCGCCGCCAGTGGCACTTGCCGCACCACCGCCGGAAGCTGCCTCGCTATGACCGACCGAGCTGCTGTGACCATGGCCACCCGCCCCATGGCCACCGCCCCCGTGGCCGCCGCGGGCAAGCGCATCGCTGCTAATGCCGGCCATTCCGATCGTTACGGTAGCCGCCAGAACGACGAGTGAAGGCAAAATGCTCTTTTTCATCGGACAACCTCATGACTCTCGAGATCGCATCGCGCCTCATGGCGCTTAGCACCTCTCTCAAGAGTTATGCTGTTGTCCGGCCGCCATTTGCTTGATCTTGCTAACGCTTGCTCGGCTTTGCGCCGATCATCGCCCCGCCCGATCAGCCGATCTGGCAGGCGACCCCGGTGCCCTGCAGCCCGCAATAGCCGCGCGGATTCTTGGCGAGATATTGCTGGTGATGGGCTTCCGCGAAATAGAACGGTCCGGCCGCCGCGATCTCGGTCGAGATCGGCGGGTAGCCCGACTTGCCGAGCGCCTTGTCGTAGTGCTCGCGTGCCCTCTCGGCCTCCTGTCGCTGGCTGTCGCTGGTGAAATAGATTGCCGAGCGATATTGCGTGCCGACATCGTTGCCCTGGCGCATGCCCTGGGTCGGGTCATGCGCTTCGAAAAAGATCTTGAGCAGCTCCTGGTAGCTGACCCGCTTCGGGTCGAACACCACCATCACCGTCTCGGCATGGCCGGTCTGGCCGGTGCACAGCTCCTCATAGGTCGGGTTCGGCGTCTGTCCGCCCATATTGCCGACGGCGGTGACCCACACGCCAGGCACCGTCCAGAACAGCCGCTCGGCGCCCCAATAGCAGCCAAGCGCCAAATAGGCGATTTCCGAGCCCTCCGGATAGGGACCCTTGAGCGGCCGATGGTTGACGAAATGCGTTTCCGCCGTGGGGATCGGCTGGCTCCTTCCCGGCAGCGCCTCGCCGGGCTCGGGCATTTGCAGTGGCTTTCGCTTGAGACCGAACATGTGGGGGCCTCCCTGATTCTCAGCGGTAATGTGGATGGCGCTGCTGGTACTTGCAAGTCGGTGACCCAGCCCTATGATGCGCCCGCTTCAGCTGGAGAGGTGGCCGAGCGGTTTAAGGCGCACGCCTGGAACGCGTGTATACGGGAAACCGTATCGAGGGTTCGAATCCCTCTCTCTCCGCCAGTATGTATGCCTAACCAAAGGAACTTACAACGAATTTTGCAGATCCAAATAGATCGGTCCCATTTCCGGTACCACTTTGCCCAGTTCTGCCCAGTCAAATAGAGTTCAGAGATCCTTCAATCAACCGTGTCGGACTGTGGAAAGAATCCGCAGGCTGTAGAGAATCATCGCTTAGACTCATAAGTTGTGACTGCTTGTTGTGGTCGCCACGCCTAGTACTGGCACGCCTCTAGGCACGGGCCTCTGCCCGGGAAAGGAGGTGGTAGTCATGGCAAGCGTCAAAATCGGACGTGATGCCCGCAATGGGCAGTTCATTCCGGTTCGCGTCGCGATCAGCCGTCCGTCTACGACGACTGTCGAGACCATAAAGAGGTAAGGCCTAAGGTCTGACTCTTGGGCGGCGGTCTCTTCTTTGCGGGGCGATCGCCGTTTCCCCTTTGGGGGCAAATCAACTAACGAATCATGATCTCGCCGTTTGCGCAGCACAAGGGGCAGGCGATCGTATTCAACGCAAAATCTGTCCCCACACGAGTAGCCATCATCTTGAATGTCGAGCCGCGGCAAGCGGATCCTCTCTTGATGAGTCGGACGTTGCTTTTCCCCAGGATAGTGCTCTGATGTTCCGGCGGCATTCATGCCGAGCGTAATTAAGGCGGCTTCGGTCACTCGAACTGGTCCAGCAGAGATTTGGGTGACGGGCGAGATCGCTGAGATTGATGGAAAGAAGCTAGGAACCTGATGGCGTGTCCCTGACGTAATCCCATTGGAGAGCAGCGAGCACGAAGCGGGCGACCAGGATGCCGGCAATCACACCAGCACTATCGGTGATGCCGTCCAAGAGCGAAGGATCACGGCCGACGAAGGCCTGGGTGATCTCGATCAATGCACCGAAGACGATGAGACCGAGGACGGCCCATTTCAGTAGGCCGCGCTGCTTGATGGCGGCTCCCGCCAAAGCTCCCAGGACAAAGTATGAGCCGAAGTGGAGGAACTTATCGTTGATGCCGTGGAGGACTGCGGGAACATCCGGCCTCAGCTCTCCCCATACGACAAGGGCCAAGATCGGCCAGAACAGGACGGCAGCTTCAGAACTAGCAAAGTCCAGAGA
>JBKOZY010000462.1:0-3326 GCA_046726135.1 Pseudomonadota bacterium
GCGCCATCTCGCCGCTGCGCATCTCGTGCAGGATCTTGCCGGGCTCGGCATCGGAGGCGCTGTCGTCGTCGCGCGCCTGAAAGGCGGCAAGCCTGGTCAGCACGGCGCGGGCGATTCCCGGATCGAGCCAGAGCAGCTCGATGGCAATGATGATGGAGTCGCGTCCGAATGAGGTGGAGAACCAGGGGATGCCGGCATAGGGGAAGAGTCCGTGCGGCGTCTCGGTGAGCAGCATTGCGAGGTCGGCCAACGAGCGATCGATGACCTGGCTCACAATCGGGCTCGCAGTCGCGAGCCTGGCGCTTTGGCGGCGCAGCCGTGAGTGCGACCGGCGCGCCAGACGAAGGCTGCCGAGGAAGGTCTTTGCCGAGGCGGGCTGGGTCTTGCCGCAACCGATGGTGAGGAAGCCGGTCCAGCGGCCGCCCGGCGCGAGTTCGATGGCATAGCAGATCTGGGCGCGCTCGAGCGTGAAGGGCTCGGGGCTCACGGCGATCTCGGTGGTGCGGCGCAGGCCGTCGAGTCCGTCATAAGCGAGCACGATGCCCGACGATGAGAGCTCCGGCTCGAGAATGCGCCCGCGCGCCGGTCGCTTCAGGCCTCTGACCTCGAAGATGTCGGCGAAATCAGAACGGAAGCCGAGGGCGAGAACGAAGCGGGCCGTGTGGATGCCGTGATTGTGGAGCGAGAAGCGCTCGTGGACCATCTCGTCCCACAGGAAGAGAAATCGCGACAGATGGATCGTGTCCTTCGGCATGGTGATCCGGCCGTCCACGACAATATCGGGGTTGGTGAGGTCGGTCACCGCACCGGCATTGTCATGCAGGATGGTCGAGCCGAGGACCAGAAGCTGGCGCCCGTCGAGGGTCACCGCCAGCCGCGAGAGGTAGCGGGTGTCGGCGTGGAACAACCCGTCCGGCCCGCCAGGCGCCACGCCCATCTCGCCATAGCTGTCGAGAATGATAAAGGTGTCGCCTTGCTTCAGCGTGCGTCGCGGCCGCGAGGCAGGCCCGCTATCGACGATGTAGAACGGGCTCTCCTTGCGGCCGTTGTCGGCGGGCATCATGGCTTTAGAGCAGCTCCTGGCGGAACGGGCTCGCCACAGCGCAACGCAGGTTGGCTAGACCTAGCATCATCATGCTTTTATCTATCCCTTGGATACGATCTCGAATGTCGGCTTGTCGGACTTCATCGCTTGAGCATAGAGACGTACATAGTCGGCGGCCATTCGCGCGGCGGAGAACCTCTGCTCGAATCGCGTCCGAACCATGGCGCGGTCGAGCTTCATCACCTGTGGCAGAATGGCGACCGCCTCGTCGACCGATTCGACGATTGCACCTGTCAGGTCATCGATCACCTCGGGAACCGAGCCGCGGCGGAAGGCGAGCACCGGCGTGCCGCATGCCATGGCTTCGATCAGCACCAGGCCGAAGGGCTCCGGCCAATCGATAGGAAAGAGAACCGCTGCGGCATTGCCGAGGAACTCGTGCTTCTCGCTCTCGCCGATCTCGCCGACGAAGTCGATTTCCGGCACCCGCAGGAGCGGCGCGATGGCACCGGCAAAATAGGCGGTATCGACGGGATCGATCTTGGCCGCGATCTTGAGTGGAAGCCCGGCACGCCGGGCGATCTCGATCGCGCGGTCGAGCCCCTTCTCCGGCGAGATGCGGCCAAGAAATGCCAGGTAGCGACCGCGCGGCTCAAGCACCGACTGGAAAAGATCCAGCGGCAGTCCGTGATAGACGGTGGCGATGAAGTTGGCATAGGGGATGGGACGGCGCTGGTCGTTGGAGATGGACACCAGCGGGAACTGCGGGAAGCGTTTATACACCGGGCTCAGGGTGATGAGATCCTGACGGCCATGCAGTGTCGTGAGCGTGCGATGAGCGATCGGCCGGAAGAGTGGGAAATGCAGAACGTCAATGTGAAAATGGATGACGTCGAAGCGATCCGACTGGCGGTGGAGCTCGTCGAGCAAGCACATATATTGGAACACCGGGTCGTAGCGTTCCGGCGCCAGGCGTATCGCGCAGGACGAGCATGGGACGAGCTCGGCGCTCGTCACCGAGTCGCCCGAGGCAAACAGGGTCACCCGGTGGCCGGCAGCCACCAATTCCTCGGCGAGAAACGACACGACGCGTTCCGTTCCGCCATAGAGCTTCGGCGGGACGCTCTCGATGAGCGGCGCGACCAGTGCAATCTTCATTTGTTCTCGCTTATGACATAATTAACCGAATCCCAGCAGGGGCCTAACGCGGTACAAGGCAAAGTGATCCTCCTGCGGCGTTAAGGACGCCTCCGGGGATATTGCAGCGTGGGATGGCGATCACAAAGATTCCGGTGGAAAGCCACAACCGCTCCAGGAGATCCAGTCAATGAAGGCCAAGGCAGAGACAAAGCGCGCAGGCACCGAGGGCCGGCTCGCCGGTCGTTCGGCAATCGTGACCGGCTCGACCTCAGGAATTGGACTGGCGATTGCCCGGGCGCTGGCGGGCGAAGGCGTCAACGTAATGCTCAACGGTTTCGGCAAGGCCAATGAGATCGAGACGCTGCGCAACGGCATGGCCGGCGAATTCGGCGTCACCGCACTCTACTCGCCGGCCGACATGTCGAAGCCCGCCGAGATCGCCGACATGATCCACCTGGCCGAAGAAGCTTTCGGCAAGATCGATATCCTTGTCAACAATGCCGGCATTCAGCATGTCGAGCCGATCGAAAGCTTTCCCGTTGACAAATGGGATCAAATTCTTGCCATCAATCTCACTTCCGCGTTCCACACCATCCGCGGCGCCCTGCCTGGGATGAAGCGGCGGCGCTTCGGCCGGATCATCAACATCGCCTCGGCGCATGCGCTCGTCGCCTCGCCCTTCAAATCGGCCTATGTGACGGCGAAGCATGGGCTGCTGGGGCTGACCCGGACGGTGGCGCTCGAAGCGGCGGAGCATGGCATCAACTGCAACGCCATTTGTCCGGGGTATGTGCTGACGCCGCTGGTCGAGAAGCAGATCCCCGATACCGCCAAGGCACGCGGCATTACCGAAGAGCAGGTGATCAACGACGTGCTCCTTCACGCCCAGCCCACCAAGAAGTTCGTACAGATCGAAGAGGTGGCAGCCTTCGCCGCCTTTCTCGCCAGCGACGGCGCCGCATCGATCACTGGCGCGGTGCTGCCCATCGAAGGCGGCTGGACCGCGCAGTGATGCTATAGAGCTGGAAGGAGATCGGCATGGCCAGATCGCACAAGAAAAGCCCTGCTCGCGGCAATGGCGCCGCAACGGCCCGTCGGGCGCTGCCTGGCCAGGTCGTGATGGTCCTGCAAGGCGGGGGAG
>JBKOZY010000463.1:0-8178 GCA_046726135.1 Pseudomonadota bacterium
GGACAGGGGTGCCTCTGAACAAGGTCGAGGTCGCGCTCGGTGATACATCCTTGCCGGCCGGCCCGATTTCCGGCGGCTCGATGGTCACTGCCTCGGTCATCCCCGCCGTGCTCGCAGCTGCCGACAGCGCCATCGCTTCCCTGCTCACCATTGCCACCATGACGCCGAGCTCGCCGCTTCAAGGGCGCCAAACGGCTGACCTGGGCTTCGAGGCAGGGCGGGTTTTCGTCAAGGCGAATGGTGTCGATCGGGGCATGCCGTTCGGCGACCTGCTCCGACAGGCCAATGTCCATCTGGTCACCGGAAATGGCAAGTCGGAAGGAACCTACGGGAATCCGGCGCCGAAATTCTCGACCCACTCCTTCGGTTGTCACTTTGTCGAGGTGACATGGCAGCCCGAGATCGCGCGGCTGCGCGTCGGCCGGGTGGTGACGGTCATGGACGCCGGCCGCATTCTGAACCCGTTGGCGGGCCGCAACCAGATCGAGGGTGCGATCGTCATGGGGATCGGCATGGCGATGCTCGAGCACACCTCTTATGATCCGCAAAACGGCGCGCCCATCAACAGCAACCTGGCGGACTATGTAATGGCGGTCAATGCCGACACGCCGGCGATCGATGTACAGTTCCTTGACCACCCCGACATGGAGCTCAATGCGCTCGGCGCGCGTGGCATAGGCGAGATCGGCCTCGCCGGATTTGCCGCCGCGGTAACGGCAGCGGTCCATCACGCAACCGGTGTTCGTGTCCGCGAGCTGCCGGTCAAGATCGAGGATCTGCTGGCATAGAGGCAGTCGCTCCAAATAGATCATTGCCTAATGCCTAATGCCGACTGCCTTATCCTCATCGGGCCATAAGGCAACGGATGTCCTCGCCGCATTGGCTTGAAGGACGTCAAATCGTCTCAATGCTGCATTAAGGCGCCATGCCGAAACAGCAATGAGGACGTTTGCGCGTGAGCATTTCACGGAAGCTGGAAGACATTGCGGCTCGCAACCGCCCGGCCGACCTCGCCGTCTTTGCCCGCGGTCTCGTCAAGCGCTTCGGCGAGGTGCGGGCGGTCGACGGGATCGACCTCGAGGTGCCGCGCGGCATGATTTTCGCGATCCTCGGGCCGAACGGCGCCGGGAAGACGACGCTCATGCGCATGCTTGCCACCATCATCGTCCCGGACGGTGGCGTGGCCAAGGTGATGGGCCATGATCTCATCGCTGAGGCACAGGCCGTTCGCACGGAAATCGCCATGACCGGGCAGTTCGCCTCCCTTGATGAGGATCTGACGGGTCGCGAGAATCTCATCCTTCTGGCGCGCCTATGGGGATTTCGCGGCCACGCGGCCAAGGCAAGTGCCGATCATCTCCTCGCCGTGTTCGATCTTTCGGAGGCTGCACCCAAGCAGGTGAAATCCTATTCCGGCGGCATGCGGCGCCGGCTCGACATCGCTGCCTCGCTGATTGTGACACCCGGCGTGCTGTTCCTCGACGAGCCCACCACCGGGCTCGATCCAAAGGCGCGCCAGGGAGTCTGGCGAATGATCCGCGATCTGGCGCAGTCCGGCGTCACCATTCTGCTGACGACGCAATATTTGGAAGAGGCCGACCAGCTCGCCGAGCGCATCGCCGTGATCGACCATGGCCGCAAGATTGCCGAAGGGACCAGCCGCGAGCTCAAGGCGGCGATCGGCTCCGGCTACCTCCATGTCACGCTGGTCGACCCGGCGCATCTCGACGATGCGGCACTGCTTCTCGAAGCGCGACTTGGCGCGGCCATCCAGCGCAGCGACGAGAGCGCCAGGCTCTCACTGGTCGCCAGCAGCCCGGCGGAGGCGACCGCGGCGCTCGAGGCTCTCATCGGCAGCGGCATCGAGATCAGTGACTTCGCCTTGGGCAACCCGAGCCTGGACGAGGTATTTTTCGCCCTGACCGGCAATCCGGTCGCCACGAGCGAGGCCACCCATGATTGATGCCGTCTCGACGACGCGCTTCGAAGCCGTTGCGCGCCCGCCGGCGCCGTCGTCATTTTCCAACGCGCTCGTCTTCGGCTGGCGCGCCGTGCTGAAGTTCCGCCATGTGCCGGAGCAGCTCTTCGATCTCGTCATGACGCCGATCATGTTCACGCTGCTCTTCACCTTCGTGTTCGGTGGCGCGCTTGCCGGCACGCCAAGCCAGTATCTGCAATTCTTCCTGCCCGGAATTCTCGTGCAGACCGTCGTTTTCAACACGGTCTACTCCGGCATGGGCCTGTCCACCGATCTCGGCAAGGGACTCTTCGATCGATTCCGCTCGCTGCCGATCTGGCCGCTCGCCCCCTTTGCCGGGCTCATGGTCGGCGATGTCCTGCGCCACCTCATCGCCGCGATCATCATCCTGGTCATCGGTCTCATTCTCGGCTACCGGCCCGAGGCCGGGCTTCCCGGCATTGTCGCCGCGCTGGCGCTTCTCGTCGTCATCGGCTTCGGTGTCGGCTGGATCTTCATCGTTCTCGGCCTTCTCATTCGCACCCCGATGACCGTGATGACGATCGGCTTTTCGTTCCTCTTCCCCATCGTTTTCGCTTCCAACATCATGGTTGATCCTACGACCATGCCAGGATGGCTGCGCAGTTTCGTCAACGTGAACCCGGTGTCGTTCATGGCAACGGCGATCCGTGGCCTGATGGATGGCAGCGCCAGCCCGAGCCAGATCGCCGGCGCGCTTGCCGCGCCGCTGCTGCTCACTCTGCTGTTGGCGCCGCTGACGCTCTGGCTATATCGCAGGCAGTGAGCCGAGCGGCTTGAGCTCGCCGAGGAGCGTCGGCAGATATTCGGCGACCGTCGGGTGAATGTGCATGGTCCGCGAGATCGCCGTGTAGGGTAGCCCTGCAGCCATCACATCGAGAACGGCATGCACGACTTCATCGCCGTTGACCCCGAGCAGCGCGGCGCCGAGAATGCGCCGGCTGTCGGCATCCACCACCACCTTCATGAAGCCCTTCGTCTCGCCCCGTTCCCGGGCGCGCCCGACTGAAGTCATCATCTTCTTGGCAGCCAGCGCCTTGAGCCCTTTCTGCCGGACCTCCTGCTCGGTCATGCCGACACGGCCCAATGGCGGGTCGATGAAGAGACCATAGCATGTGATGCGGTCGGAGATGCGCCGCAGATCGTTGTCGAACAGATTGGCAGCGACGATTTCGAAATCGTTATAGGACGTGTGGGTGAAGGCGCCGCGACCATTCACCTCGCCAAGCGCCCAGATGCCATCGACATTGGTGCGGCACTGCTCATCGACCGTGATGAAGCCCTTGGCATCGACCTGGACGCCGGCCTTGTCGAGGCCCAGATCCTCCGTGTTCGGACGGCGTCCGACCGCCAACAGGACGTGACTGCCATGGACGCGCGGGGCCCCGACACTGCAATCGAGGTTCATCGCAATCCGGTCGCCTTCCTTCTCGACCGCGAGACATTCGGCCTTGAGCCGGACCTCGATCCCTTCGTCTTCCAGGATCTCGCGCACCGCTTCGGATATGTCGGGATCCTCGCGCCCAATCAGCCGGTCCGCCATCTCGACCACCGTGACGCGCGCCCCGAAGCGCCGATAGACCTGCGCGAATTCGAGACCGACATAGCTGCCGCCGACGATCAGCAGATGATCGGGCAGGAAATCGACCTCCATCATCGTGCTGTTGGTCAGGAAGGGAACGCCTTCGAGCCCCGGCATCTTTGGGACCGCTGCGCGACCGCCGCTGTCGATGAAGATCTTGTCGGCCGACAACAGCTCGCCATTGACGTCGACCGTCTTCGGCGCGGTGAACCGTGCGTGACCTCTGTAGATCGTCACCTTGGCCAGCTTTTCCATCCATTGACTGAGGCCATTGCGGGACTGCGCGACGATGGCGTCCTTTCGCGCCTTGACCCGCCTCATGTCGACCGAGACCGCACCGGCATCGACGCCAAAGTCTTGGGCACGGCGCGCCATATGCGCGACATTGGCGCTCGCCACCAGCGTTTTCGTCGGTATGCAGCCGGTATTGACGCAGGTTCCGCCGAAATGCTTGCGTTCGATGATCGCAACACGCTGGCCTTCCTTGGAGAATCGCGCTGCCAGCGATGGGCCGGCCTGGCCGGCGCCGATGATGATGGCGTCAAACTTTACGGGCATCGCCTGTCCTCCATCGACCTCGGTGAAGGCTTACGATCCCTCGGCATGCCTTTGCAAGGTGTGGCTTTATTGCGCTAGATCAAGCAGCAGGTCGCCGCCGGTGGCAAAAGGCCGAATTTGAACCGCTCGGGCCGTAAGCGAGTCGCCTATGGAAGAAGAAAAAACCCCTCCCCTGGATTCATTGCGATCCCTGACCATCGACATCGCAATCCGCCTCGGTCTCTTGGGTTTCCTTGCCTATTGGTCATTGTTGGTGATCGGCCCCTTTGTGACGGTCCTGCTGTGGAGCGGTATCCTCACAGTGGCTCTTTTTCCGGTCTTTGACTGGCTGGCGCGACTTCTCGGGAGCAAGCCGCTGTCAGCGGCGATTCTCACGGTGCTGAGCCTGTTGATCGTTCTGGGCCCCGTCATGTGGCTCGGCTTCGCCATGATCGGCGGCATCGAGCTCCTGGTAAAGGGCATCGACACCGGCGAACTGGCGGTCCCGATGCCTCCCGACTTCGTAAGAAGCTGGCCCGTGATCGGTGAGCATCTTTATCAACTCTGGTCGCGCGCCGCCACCAACACCGAGGCGATCCTGCTCGAAGCGGCACCCTACCTCAAGCCGATCGGCAGCAAGCTGCTCAGCATGAGCCGGAGCGTGGCTATTGGCCTGCTCGAATTCATCGGGTCGATCGTCATCGCCGGCTTTCTCTATGCGCCTGGCCCGCGCATCCTTGATTTCATCCGCGTCCTGTTGCGCCGGGTTCTCGGCCATGAGAGCCAGGCAATGGTGCAGCTCATCGGCAGCACCATCCGCAATGTGGCGCGAGGCGTCGTCGGCATTGCGCTGCTTCAATCCTTGCTGGCCGGCATCGGCTTCATCCTCGCCGGCATACCGGCTGCCGGCCTCCTTACCTTTCTTGCTCTGCTGTTGGGAGTCGTTCAGATCGGCCCATCCATTCTGCTGATTCCGGTGGTCATCTGGAGCTGGATGACGATGGAGCCCGTGAGCGCCCTGATGTTCACCGCCTATATGATTCCCATCGGTCTCGCCGACAACATATTGCGCCCCGTCGTCATGGCGCGCGGCCTCGCGACACCGATGCCGGTGATCCTGGTCGGTGTCATCGGTGGCATGATCGCCTATGGCATCAGCGGTCTCTTTGTCGGGCCGATCGTCCTCGCGGTGCTTTGGGCGCTGGTCCAGGAATGGGCCGCCGAGACCTGATCATCACCCACCAGCGAAGCGGCCAGTAGCACGCTAACCTGCGGAAGTTACCCGCCAAACCGTGTTTCCGACATCGTCCGCGATGAGCAGGGCTCCGGTCTTGTCCACCGCCACGCCAACCGGGCGACCGCGCGCCGCGCCGTCAGCATTGAGGAATCCCGTGACCACATCCTCCGCTTTGCCGCTCGGCCGCCCGCCGCTGAACGGCACGAAGACCACCTTGTAGCCATTGAACTGCTGCCTGTCCCAGCTCCCATGTTCTCCGATGAAGGCACCGCCATGGTACTGCTGCGGAAGGTTGGTGCCTGTGTAGAAGGCAAGGCCGAGCGGCGCGACGTGAGAGCTCAGCGCATAGTCCGGCACAATTGCCTTCTGGACCAGGTCCGGACGCTCCGGCTTGACCCGCGGATCGACATGCTGGCCGTAATAGCTGTAGGGCCAGCCATAGAAGCCGCCATCCTTCACCGATGTGAGATAATCGGGGACGAGATCGGGGCCGAGCTCGTCGCGTTCGTTCACCACCGTCCACATGGCGCCGCTTTCCGGCTCGAAGCTCATGCTGTTCGGATTGCGCAATCCGCTGGCGAACACGCGCGAACGGCCGGTGGACCGCTCGACCTCCCAAATGGCGGCGCGATTCTTCTCCGCCTCCATTCCGTTCTCGCCGACATTGCTGTTCGAGCCCACCCCGACATAGAGCAGCGATCCGTCGCGGCTTGCCAGGAGGCTCTTGGTCCAATGGTGATCGATCGGGCCGCCCGGAAGCGCCGTGAGCGGCGTTCCGGCGGCTTCGATCTTGGTATCGCCGTCCTTGTACGGATAGCGCATCACCGCATCGGTATTGGCCACATAGAGATCCCCGCCGACCAGAGCGACGCCGAACGGCGAGTCGAGATGCTCGAGAAATAAGCTGCGGACCTCCGGCTTGCCGTCGCCATCGGCGTCGCGCAACAGCGTGATGCGGTTGCTCGGCTTGCTGTCGTCGCCGCCGGACGTGACGATCGATTCGATCCAGTTCATCACCAGATCCTTCGGCCGCTTCACCGGATCGGTGCCTGGCGATTTCGATTCCACCACCAGAACGTCCCCGTTCGGCAGCACATGGAGCGAGCGTGGGTGCTCGAGACCAATTGCCAAGGCCTCGATCTTCAGTCCCTTCGCCACGGTTGGTTTCTCGCCTTCCTTCCATCCGACGATCGGCGCGAGATGCATGGGCGGGAACAGATATTGTCGCGGGGCAGGCAGGACCGGATTCGGACCGACCTGGTCCTGCGGGTCGAGCGGCTGGTCGTCGCATGCCGCGAGCGGTATCGTGAGCGCAAGGGCCAGCATAAGTCCGAGCCGCTTCATTCGGCAACTCCTACGCGATAACGATAGACCATCGACCACCCCATCCAGGTGGTGAACAGCAGGACGAGCACGACCAGGCCCGACAAGACCAACCCCCAGGGGACGACCGAGGTCCAGGCATCGCGCGAGTGCACGAACATGTTCACCGTCGCGAGCACCAGCACGACCGCATTGCCGATGACATGCCACCATGCCGGCGGCTGCATGCGGATGAGCCGGTTGCCCGCAAAGTCGATCAGGCCGGCAATCGCCGCCACCCAGCCCATGATCACCCCGACGGTCACCAGCCATGCGGAAAAATCTGCCCACATCATCTCCGCCGTTCGCCAATAGACGAGATCGGTCAGAAATGTGCCGACGAAGCACGCAATGGGGAATGGCACTAGCATCGCGTGGATCGGGTGCCTGGCGATTGCGGCGGTTGAAGAGGGTGTGAGTGGCATGACATGCTCCAGCCCCCTCTCCCAAAGTTTCTCGTGACGAAGTCCCTCAAACTTCGCGAACTCAAGATCGGCCGTGCGACAGAATCGCTCAATCTACGTCACATCGACCGGGCAAGCGCTGGCGCGTCTTGGCCGAACGGGATCTCGCTATCGACCAGAAAAGCAGCCCCATGATCGGAAATTCGACCAGGACGAAGCTCCAGGCCAGCTTGTGCGGGAGATCGCTCTGAGAGCCGAACAGCTTGATGAAGGCAACGAGGTCGGCCAGCGCCGCTGATGCTGCAACAGCCGACAGAAGCAAAGTTTCCATGCTCATTTGAGCGAGCTGCCTTCATGCATTTCCGCCCCCGTCGATAACCACCCATATAGGTGGCCTATCAGGCATCTCATGCATGGTTGTCCCGCTTTCCTGGAATGCTTCGGCTGAACGTCGGCTACCGATCTATACGGGCCTGTCGCCTCCAATGGTGACGCGATTTCCTGACCGGGTGTGCGGCCAGTAGTCCCACAGGGCACGATGCTGCGTGCAGCGGTTATCCCAGAACGCAATCGAGTTCGATCGCCATCGAAAGCGGCATTGGAAGAGCGGGTTCTCCATATGCTCATAGAGATAGCGCATCATGGCATCGCTCTCATCAATCGGAATGCCAAGGATGCGCGTCGTAAAGCCGCGATTGACGTAGAGCGCCTTCTTTCCCGTGACAGGATGCGTCCGCACCACCGGATGCTCGGCACGGGGATAGGACGCCTTGTCGGCCACGCTGTCGAACAGCCCGCGATAGACGTGCTCTCCGTCATGAATGGCGGTCAATCCGGCGAGATAGGTTTTGAGTCGGTCGGAAAGGGCATCATAGGCCGCGTACATATTGGCAAACAGCGTGTCACCACCGTTTGGCGGACATTGCTTGATATGGAGGATCGAGCCCATCGGAGGCTCCGGATCGCACGAAACATCCGTGTGCCAACCTTCCCCGTTCGCTCTTGGTGAGTTCTCATCGGCATGGATCTTCATGAGCTCCGGCATGCCATCTTCATGGGG
>JBKOZY010000464.1:0-3208 GCA_046726135.1 Pseudomonadota bacterium
GTGCGGCAGCTGGGAATTCCCGGGTTCAGCGACGATCCGTTCTTCCGGCGGTTCTTCGGCGATGGCGGCATGTTCGGGCGGCCGCGGGAACGGGTGCAGAATTCCCTGGGCTCGGGCGTCCTGGTCGATCCGAGCGGCATCGTCGTCACCAACAACCATGTGATCCAGGGCGGCACGGAAATCCGCGTGGTGCTGTCCGACCGGCGCGAGTTCGACGCGACGGTGGCGCTCGCCGACGAGCATACCGATCTCGCCATCCTCAAGCTCAATGCCGGCCAGGCCAAGCTGCCGAGCCTGGCGCTGGGGGACTCCGATGTTCTCGAGGTCGGCGATCTCGTGCTCGCCATCGGCAATCCGTTCGGGGTCGGCCAGACCGTCACCAGCGGCATCGTCTCGGCGCTTGCGCGGACCCAGGTCGGGATCACCGATTATCAGTTCTTCATCCAGACCGACGCTGCCATCAATCCGGGAAATTCCGGCGGCGCCCTGATCGATCTCGCCGGCCGGCTGATCGGCATCAACACCGCGATCTATTCGCGTTCCGGCGGATCGATCGGGATCGGCTTCGCCATTCCGGCCAACATGGTGCGCAGCGTGGTGGCCTCGGCGATGAATGGCGGCAAGGTATCGCGGCCATGGAGCGGCGCCGATCTCCAGGATGTGACGGCGGAGATGGGCGAGGTGCTGGGGCTCGACCGGCCGCGCGGCGCAATCGTCGCCAGCATCCATCCGATGAGCCCGATGGTTCAGGCCGGCGTGGCGACCGGCGATGTCATTGTCGGGGTCAATGGCAAGCTGGTCGAGAGTGCCAAGGAGTTCGATTACCGGCTGGCCATGCTGACGGTCGGCCAGCAGACCGAGATCGACCTGATCCGCAAGGGCAAGCCGCTTTCGGCCAAGCTGGCGCTGATGCGGGCACCCGACAAGCCGGCGCGCGAGGAGACGCTGATCAAGGGCCGCACGCCGCTGACCGGCGCGGTGGTCGCCAATGTCTCGCCGGCGCTCGCCACCGAGCTTGGCCTCGGCATCTCTGCCAAAGGCGTGGCGGTGGTCGATGTGAAGGGAGGACCGGCGGCGAATATCGGGTTTCGCAAGGGGGATCTGGTTCTCGAGATCAATGGCGAGAAGGTATCGAGCGTCAAGGCACTGCAGGCAGCCTTGATCAAGGACAGCGGCTATTGGGAATTGTCGGTCGATCGCAACGGTCAGGTGCGATCGCTGCGGCTCGGCGGCTGAGGGCGAATGGCCAATCTCTTCACGGCGGCAGGTCTCGAAACATCGGCGCCCCATCCCCTGGCCGATCGCCTGCGCCCGAAGAGCCTTGGTGAGGTCGTCGGCCAGGAGCACCTCACCGGCCCGGAGGGGGTGCTGACGCGGCTGCTAGCGGCGGGACGGCTGGGGAGCATCATCCTCTGGGGTCCGCCGGGCACCGGCAAGACCACGATTGCGCGGCTGCTGGCTGGCGAGACCGGGCTCCATTTCGAGCAGATCTCGGCGATCTTTTCCGGGGTCGCCGATCTGCGGAAGATTTTCGATCAGGCGCGCAAGCGGCGCGAGGAGGGCCGGGGCACGCTGCTCTTCGTCGATGAGATCCACCGCTTCAACCGCTCGCAGCAGGACAGCTTCCTGCCGCACATGGAAGACGGCACGATCACGCTGATCGGTGCCACCACCGAAAATCCGTCATTCGAGCTGAATGGCGCGCTGCTGTCGCGGGCGCAGGTGCTGACGCTGAACCGGCTCGAGCGCGAGTCGCTCGCCATCCTGGTGCAGCGCGCCGAGGCGGTGGAAGGGCGAGCCCTGCCGGTCGACGAGGCGGCGCGCGAGCAGCTGTTCGCGCTTGCCGATGGCGATGGCCGTTACCTGCTCAATCTGGTGGAGGATATCTACGCGTCGGTGACGGAGGGCGAGCAGATCGACCCGGAAGCGCTGGCGCGGATCGTCCAGCGGCGGGTGCCGCTCTACGACAAGTCGCGCGATGGCCATTACAATCTGATATCGGCGCTCCACAAATCGGTGCGGGGCTCGGACCCCGATGCGGCGCTCTATTATCTCGCCCGCATGCTGACGGCCGGCGAGGATCCGCTTTATCTGGCGCGACGTCTAGTGCGGATGGCGGTGGAGGATATCGGGCTGGCCGATCCGGAAGCCGTCCATCAGGCGCTGGCCGCGAAGGAGGCGTTCGATTTCCTCGGCACTCCGGAAGGGGAGCTGGCACTGGCGCAGGCGACGCTCTATCTCGCCACCGCACCGAAATCGAATGCGAGCTATGTCGCGTTCAAGCGGGCGATGGCGCGAGCCAAGGAGACCGGCTCGCTGATGCCGCCCAAGATCATCCTGAACGCGCCCACCCGGCTGATGAAGCAGCAGGAATATGGCGCCGGCTATCGTTACGACCATGACGAGCCGGACGCGTTCTCGGGCCAGGACTACTTCCCGGCAGAGATCGGCCGCGAGACTTATTACGATCCGGCGGAGCGCGGTTTCGAGCGCGAGATCCGGAAGCGGCTCGACTATTGGGCCAAGCGGCGGGAGGGCAGGCAGTAGGCAGTGGCGAAGAGCGCCGCTCACGGCCTACTGCCTAATGCCTATCGACTCCTTCGCTCATACCCCTTGCGGCTGTGGACTGCCGTCCGGGCCACGCCGGTCGGCCATGAACCGGTCGAACTCCTCCTTGTCCCGGGCGTGCCGCAGGCGGCTCAGGAAGGCGAGGAACTCGCGCTGCTCCTCGGCGAGCCGACGCAGTGTCTCAGCCTTGTACTCATCGAAGGCGCGATTGCCGCTCGAGCGGAACGGGTGTCCCGCCCACCACGAACGCGACGCTTCCTGATCCTCGCCCTCTTGGGCCCAGCCCCGTCGCCAGCGGCGCATGCCGCGATGCATCCCGCACATCGTGACCTCCTGTGTGTGAATGTTAATCACATTAACATAGCTGGGCGGTTCAGGTCGCATTGTCAAGCCATCGCGGTGCTGGTCAAATCGGCGGATCAGCAATCAACGACAGAAAGTCGAACCTGCCATGAAGATCACCTGGTTCGGACATTCGGCGTTCCGCCTCGAGACCGGCCAATCGGTCATCCTCATCGATCCCTTCATCACCGGCAACCCGGTCGCAACCGTCAAAGCCGAGATCGCGGGTCGCGGCGCCACTCACGTCGTCCTGACGCATGGTCATGAAGACCATGTCGGCGATGCCGAAGCCATCTGC
>JBKOZY010000465.1:0-7069 GCA_046726135.1 Pseudomonadota bacterium
GCACGAGATCGGCACGGATGGTGAATTCGGTGCCGGGCAGCGGCCGTCGGGCGGCATCGACCCGGGCGCAGCGGACACCGACCACCTGGCCGTCATCGTCGCCGATAACCTCGAGCGTGGCGCAGGCAAATTCGCGCTCCGCGCCCTCGGCCTGGCTGGTCGAGGTGCGAAACTTGGTCGGCCAATAGGGCCAGACCATCAGCTTGTCCTCGCGCTCGGGCGGCTCTTGGCGGATGTCGAGCTGGGTGACGGAGAGCGCGCCCTGGCGAAAAGCGGTGCCGATGCAGTCCGAGGCGGTGTCGCCGCCACCGATCACCACCGCATGCCTGCCGCCGGCAACGACGTCTTCCTCATCCCCCAAGGGCTCGCCGGCAAGGCGGCGGTTCTGCTGGATGAGATAGGGCATGGCATAGTAGCAACCGGCGAGGTCGATGCCGGGGAGCTTGAGATCGCGCGGCCGCTCGGCGCCGCCAGCCAGCAGCACCGCGTCGAAGCGGTCGAGGAGCGAGCGGAACGGCCGGTTGACGCCGATGTCGACATTGTAGTGGAAGACCACACCCTCGGCTTCCATCTGGGCGACCCGGCGATCGATGATCTGCTTCTCCATCTTGAAATCGGGAATGCCGTAGCGCAGCAGGCCGCCGGCCGTGGCATAGCGCTCGAAGACATGCACGCCATGGCCGGCGCGGGCGAGCTGCTGGGCAGCAGCGAGGCCCGCCGGGCCCGACCCGACCACGGCAACGCTCCGCCCGGTCGAGTGCTCGGGCGGCTCCGCCTTGACCCAGCCTTCGGCCCAGGCCTTGTCGGCGATCGCCTGCTCGATGGTCTTGATGGTCACCGGCGCGTTCTCGAGGTTGAGGGTGCAGGCCTCCTCGCAGGGCGCCGGGCAGATCCTTCCGGTGAATTCCGGGAAGTTGTTGGTGGAATGGAGATTGCGAGCCGCCGCCTCCCAATTGCCCTGATAGACGAGGTCGTTCCAGTCGGGGATCTCGTTGTTGACGGGGCAGCCGGTGGGCCCATGGCAATACGGCACGCCGCAATCCATGCAGCGGGCGGCCTGGCGCACCAGATCGCGATCCTCCATCGGGATGGAGAACTCGCGGAAATGGCGCACGCGGTCGGCGGCGGGCGCATAGGTCTGGTCCTGCCGGTCGATCTCTAGGAAACCGGTGATCTTGCCCATCGCGTCAGGCCCGCCGCTTGAGGCCGATCTGGAGGCCGTCGCTTGCCGCCTGCTGCGCCTCGAGCTCCATCAGCGCGCGGCGATACTCGACCGGCATGACCTTGACGAAGCGCGGCAGATAGCTGTCCCAGCGCTCGAGAATGGTGCGGGCGCGGGTCGAGCCGGTGCTTTTGAGATGGCGGCCGAGCAATTCCCAGATGCGCTCGGCATCACGACGGGTCATGTCGGCCGAGACGTCGACCAGGCCGTGATGCTCGAGGTCGCCGCCATGGTGGTGCAGACGCTCGATGGTCTCCTCCTCGGCCGGCACGGGTGCGAGATCGACCATGGCGAGGTTGCAGCGGCGGGCGAAGTCGCCGGCTTCGTCGAGGACATAGGCGACGCCGCCCGACATGCCGGCGGCGAAGTTCCGCCCGGTCGGGCCGATGACCAGCACGACGCCGCCGGTCATGTATTCGCAGCCATGGTCGCCGACGCCTTCGACCACGGCGATGGCACCGGAGTTGCGCACGGCGAAGCGCTCGCCGGCAATGCCGCGGAAGTAGCACTCGCCGGCAATGGCGCCATAGAGCACGGTGTTGCCGATGATGATCGAACGCTCGGGGGCGGCGCCGGAGGAGGATGGCGGGCGCACGATCAGGCGGCCGCCGGACAGGCCCTTGCCGACATAGTCGTTGGCGGCGCCCTCGAGATCGAAGGTGATGCCCTTGGCGAGGAAGGCGGCGAAGCTCTGGCCGGCGGTGCCGGCGAGCTTGACATGGATGGTGTCGTCGGGGAGGCCCGCATGGCCGTGCACCTTGGCGAGAGCCCCGGACAGCATGGCGCCGACCGTGCGGTCGGTGTTGCGGATCGCGGCCTCGATCTCGACCTTCTCGCCGTTGGTGATGGCGGCCTTGGCGGCGGCGACCAGCTCGCGATCGAGGACGGTGGCGATCGGGTGGTTCTGCTTCTCGCTGTGGCGCTGGGCGGTGCCCTCCGGCGTCTCGGGGCGCACGAACAGGCGGCGGAAGTCGAGGCCCCTGCCCTTCCAATGGCTGAAGGCGGCCTCCTTCTCCAGCCATTCGGTGGCGCCCACCATATCCTCGAAGCGACGGAAGCCCATGGCCGCCATGGCACGGCGGACGTCCTCGGCGACGAAGAAGAAATAGTTGATGACGTGCTCGGGCAGGCCCTTGAAACGCTTGCGCAGCACCGGATCCTGGGTGGCGACGCCGACCGGGCAGGTGTTGAGGTGGCATTTGCGCATCATGATGCAGCCGGCGGCGATCAGCGGCGCGGTGGAGAAACCCATCTCGTCGGCGCCGAGCAGCGCCGCGACGACGACATCGCGGCCGGTGCGCAGGCCGCCATCGACCTGAACGGCAACGCGGCCGCGCAGACGGTTGGCGACCAAGGTCTGCTGGGTCTCGGCAAGGCCGATCTCCCAGGGGCTGCCGGCATGCTTGATGGAGGTCAGCGGCGAGGCGCCGGTGCCGCCCTCATAGCCGGAGATGGTGATGTGGTCGGCGCGCGCCTTGGCGACGCCGGCGGCGACGGTGCCGACGCCGACCTCGGAGACGAGCTTGACCGAGATCGCGGCATCCGGGTTGACGTTCTTCAGGTCGAAGATGAGCTGCGCCAGGTCCTCGATCGAATAGATGTCGTGATGCGGCGGCGGCGAGATCAGCCCGACGCCCGGGGTCGAGTGGCGGACGCGGGCGATGGTGGCGTCGACCTTGTGGCCGGGCAGCTGGCCGCCCTCGCCGGGCTTGGCGCCTTGCGCCATCTTGATCTGGATCTGATCGGCATTGACCAGATATTCGGTGGTGACGCCGAAGCGGCCGGAGGCCACCTGCTTGATCGCCGAGCGCATGGAGTCGCCATTGGCGAGCGGGCGGAAACGATCGGGCTCCTCGCCGCCCTCGCCGGTGTTCGACTTGCCGCCGATGCGGTTCATGGCGATGGCAAGGGTGGTGTGGGCCTCGCGGCTGATCGAGCCGAAGGACATGGCACCGGTCGAGAAGCGCCGGACGATGGCGGATGCCGGCTCGACCTCATCGAGATTGACGGGGGCGCGGCCCATCTCGGCGGCCTGCTTGATGCGGAAGAGGCCGCGGAGCGTCTTGCTGCTGGCTGCCTCCTCATCGACCAGGCGGGCGAATTCGCGGAAGCGCTCGGCGCTGTTGCCGCGCACCGCGTGCTGCAGCTCGGCCACCGTCTCCGGCGTCCAGACATGCTGCTCGCCGCGGATGCGATAGGCATAGTCGCCGCCGATATCGAGAGCGTCGGCATAGACCGGGTTGGCGCCGAATGCCTGGGCGTGGCGGCGGAACGCCTCCTCGGCGATGACGGCGAGGCCGACGCCTTCAATCAGGCTGGCGGTGCCGGTGAAATATTTGCGGACGAACTCGGTGGAGAGGCCGACGGCATCGAAGATCTGGGCGCCGCAATAGGACTGGTAGGTGGAGATGCCCATTTTCGACATGACCTTGAGCAGGCCCTTGTCGATGCCCTTGATGTAGCGCTTGGCGAGATCCTTCGAGCTGATCTCCTCGCCGAGCACCGGCAGCATGTCGTCGAGCGTCTCGAAAGCGAGATAGGGATTGATCGCCTCGGCGCCATAGCCGGCGAGGGTGCAGAATTGATGGACCTCGCGCGGCTCGCCCGATTCGACCACGAGCCCGACTGAGGTGCGCAGGCCACGGCGGATCAGATGATGATGGGTCGCCGAAGTGGCGAGCAAAGAGGGGATCGGCACCCGGTCGGCCGACACGGCGCGATCGGACAGGATGATGATGTTATAGCCGTCGCGCACCGCCCGCTCGGCACCGGCGCAGATCGCCTCGAGCGCCGCCTCCATATAGTCGGGACCGTTGGCGACATCGTAGGTGATGTCGATGGTGACGGTGCGGAACGGGTTGGACGACACCTTGCCGATCTGGCGGATGCGCTCGAGCTCCTCATTGTTGAGGATCGGCTGCGACACCTGGAGGCGCATGTGCCGCGAGGTGCCCTTGAGATCGAGCAGGTTGGGGCGCGGCCCGATAAAGGACACGAGCGACATCACCAGCTCCTCGCGGATCGGATCGATCGGCGGGTTGGTGACCTGGGCGAAGTTCTGCTTGAAATAGGTGTCGAGCAGCTTGGGCCGGTCGGACAAAGCGGAGATCGGCGTGTCGGTGCCCATCGAACCGACGGCTTCCTGGCCGGTCTGGGCCATGGGCTGCATCAGCAGCCTGATGTCCTCCTGGGTGTAGCCGAAAGCCTGCTGTCGATCGATCAGCGGCACCTCGGAGCGACGGCCCTTGCCGGCGGCGAGCGGCAGGTCGCGCAGCATGATCTGGGTGCGCTTCAGCCAGTCGCGATAGGGATGACGGCGGGCGAGATCGCTCTTCAGCTCGTCGTCGGAGATGATGCGCTTGGCTTCGAGGTCGATGAGCAGCATCTTGCCCGGCTGCAAGCGCCATTTCTCGACGATCTCCTCCTCGGGGATGTCGAGCACGCCGGTCTCGGAGGCGAGGAGGACGTGGCCGTCGCGGGTGACGAGATAGCGGGCGGGCCTGAGGCCGTTGCGGTCAAGGGTGGCGCCGATCAGCCGGCCGTCGGTGAAGGCGATGGCCGCGGGACCGTCCCACGGCTCCATCAGCGCGGCATGGTGCTCGTAGAAGGCGCGGCGGTCCTCGTCCATCAGCGGGTTGCCGGCCCAGGCCTCGGGAATGAGCATCATCATGGCATGGGGCAGCGAATAACCGCCCATGAAGAGAAGCTCGAGGGCATTGTCGAAGCAAGCGGTGTCGGACTGGCCCTCATAGGAGATCGGCCAGAGCTTCTCGAGATCGCCGCCGAGACTCTCGGACGACATGTTGGCCTGGCGCGCCGCCATCCAATTGTAGTTGCCGCGCAGCGTATTGATCTCGCCATTGTGGCAGACGAAGCGATAGGGATGGGCAAGCGGCCATGACGGGAAGGTGTTGGTGGAGAAGCGCTGATGGACCAGCGCCAGCGCCGTCTCGACCCGCTTGTCGCCGAGGTCGCGATAATAGCGGGGCAGCACGTCGGGCATGACGAGGCCCTTGTAGACGATGGTGCGGCTCGACACCGAGACCGGGTAGTAGGCGCGGGCCGAGGCGCCCAGCACCTCGATCACCCGGTTCGACACCACCTTGCGGGCGACGAAGAGCTTGCGCGCGAAATGGGCTTCGTCGCGAATCAGCGGCCCCTTGCCGATGAACAGCTGGCGCGAGAACGGCTCCGACTTCTTGACGCTCGCGCCGAGCACCGAATCATCGACCGGGACGTCGCGCCAGCCGAGAACCTTGAGACCCTCCTCGCCGGCGGTCTCCCACCAGATGCGCTCGATCTCCTCGCGCAGAACCGGCTCGCGCGGCATGAACAGGAAGGCCGCGGCATAATCGCCGGGATCGGGCAGGCTGAAGCCGAGCCGCTCGGCCTCGGCGGCCAGGAAGCGGTGGGGGATCTGGATCAGGACGCCGCAGCCATCACCGGCCTTGGGATCGGCGCCGACGGCGCCGCGATGCTCGAGATTCCTCAGGATGCTGAGGCCCTGCTCGAGCACGCGATGGCTCTTGTCATTGTGGATATTGGCGAAAAGCCCGACGCCGCAAGCATCGTGCTCGCGCGACGGATCGTAGAGCCCGAAAGGCTCGGGCAGGTCGGAAGGGCGTTGCCGGGGTTCAAGCGGTCCGGGCATGCCTTGGGTTCTCCTCACCTCGATCCTGGACCGGCACTCTCCTCGTGGCCAGGGTCCAGCAAAATTCTAAACGGCTTTTCGGAACTTTTTGTGCAGGGCGGAAATCGTCGGGGTCCTGGCCGCCGTCGCCGAAGCGGCCGTCAGTGGCGTTTGGGCCGATTGGCCCCGGTATTGGCCGTGGACATTGCACGCCTGCCGGGAAAAGAGACAGTGATACTGTCCTAATCTTGGCAGAAACTCAGGCAGTAGGCAATAGGCATCAGGCAAACAGGGCAGTCAGCAATGGCGGAATCGTTCGGTTTACTGCCGACCGCCCACTGACAATTTCCGATTGCCTCCTCACGCCACCTATTGCCTACTCGTGGTCATGCAGAAGAGTCATGGCATCGAGGCCCTGCGGAAGGTGGGGTTTCTGTCCGAGGTCGGCGATCCGGCGCTCAAGACGCTGGCGGCAGAGTGCCGGTTCGCAGAATACGGTGCCGGGCAGCTGATCATCGGTCATCTCGACACATCCTGCGACGTGCTGTTCCTGCTCGACGGGCAGGCGCGGGTCAGCGTCTATTCGGCGCAGGGCAAGCAGGTGAGCTTCCGCGACATCAGGCCGGGCGGCATTTTCGGCGAGATGGCGGCGATCGACGGGGCACCGCGCTCGGCGTCGATCGAGGCGATCAGCGACTGCACGGTCGCGGTGCTGCCGCAGGCGGCGTTCATTGCGGCACTCACCCATTATCCGCCACTGATGCTGGCGGTGTTGCGGCATTTCTCCGGCCAGGTGAGGGTGCTGACCGCCCGGGTGTTCGAGTTCTCGACGCTGGCGGTGAGAAGCCGGGTCCATAGCGAGCTCATCCGGCTTGCCGAAACCATCAGCCCGGGCCGCAACGACGTGGTGCTGGCACCGGCGCCGACCCATCAGGACATCGCAACCCGCATCAGCACCCATCGCGAGGCGGTGACACGGGAGATCAAGCATCTCGAGCGCCTGGGAATCGTCCAGCGCCAGGGTCGCAAGCTCAAGATCAGGGACCTGGCGCTGCTCCGGTCGTTGTTGTCGGAGGAATAGGCAGTCGGCATTAGGCAGTAGTTCGTCAGCGGGCCCTTCTCTCCTGCCTATTGCCTACTGCCTAAATCCGAAATCGCACCCCCGCGCTCAGACGATTCTCGACATAGCAGCTCGCCGCATCGTCGCTGTCGAAGAC
>JBKOZY010000466.1:0-30282 GCA_046726135.1 Pseudomonadota bacterium
ATGCACCCCAGCAGAAAACACCCCGATGACTGAACCGCCTGTACCGGCACCGAACCGAGAGCGACGGCCACCGCCAGCGCGCCCGCGAAGATACCCCTTCTCATGATCCCTCCCCCGATCTGATGCGACGAATCCGCTCCAAGGCGCCCGGCCCGCCTTCCGCCGGAAGACTGCCAAAGCCGCAGGTCAGCATCAATGACCGGCGCGCCACAGGCGCCAGTCTCAAAGGCAGGTGTGGCAGATCAGCAACGCAAATGGGCGGCTGAGCCACCCCTGGAGCAGCGATCAGCCGCCCCGCCCTACTCTTGAGAGCCTGCTCTAGCGCCCTCGACGATCTCCTCGATGAAGGCCGGGAGCGCGAAGGCCGCCTTGTGAACCGCCGGCGTGTAATAGCGCGTCGCGAGGCCCGCGCCGGCAAAGCGCGCCTCGAGACCATCGAGCGGCACCGCGCGATTGGCCGGGTCGTCGCTGCCCCAGCCGAGCGCCATGAAGCCGCCGACATAGTTCGGGACCACCGCGAGATAGCAGCCGGCATCGTCGAACAGCCGCGCGAAACTGCCGACCGTGCTCGCAAGCTCGGCGGGCTGCAGGAACGGCACGCCATTCT
Organism: Pseudomonadota bacterium; assembly: GCA_046726135.1. Classification (GTDB taxonomy): domain Bacteria; phylum Pseudomonadota; class Alphaproteobacteria; order Rhizobiales; family Aestuariivirgaceae; genus DATAFF01. Next base: position 608 of record JBKOZY010000466.1, read on the forward strand.
GGGTGACGAGGATGCCGCGCGGCTTCAGGAGGCGCTTGCAGTCGCCATAGAACGGCCGGGTGAACAGCACCTCGCCAGGACCGACCGGATCGGTGGAATCGACGATGATCACGTCGAATGCCGCGCCGGCGTTGGCCGCATAGTCCTTGCCGTCGCTGATGACCAGCTTAAGCCGCGGATCATCGAAGCAGCCGCGATTGAGATCGGCGAGATGGGTCCGCGCGAAGTCGATCACCGAGGCGTCGATCTCGACCATGACCAGCCGCTTGACACTTCCGTGCTTCAGCACCTCCTCGGCGAGCCCGCCATCGCCGCCGCCGATGATCAGCACATCCTCGGCAGCGCCATGGGCGAGGAGCGGCACATGCGCCATCATCTCGTGATAGACGAATTCATCCCCCATGGTGACCTGGGTCGCCCCGTCCAGCGCGACCAGCCGGCCGAGGCGGTCGGTGTCGACAACGATCAGCCGCTGATGCGGGGTGGCGGAGTCGAAGAGCACCTGCGAGACCCGGTACTCGGTGGCGAGCCCGTCCTTCTCATGCAGGGTCTCGCGATACCAGACCGAGCCGTCGGGCCGTCGCACCAGGCTCTCCTTGCCGCTCACCGGAACGCGCCCTCGCCACGCAGATGCTCGGTCACCCGGATCTCCTTGGGGCGAAAGGCGCGCTTCAGCACCTTGACGCAAAGCTCCGGGCGGGCGTCGCCGCACATGAAGATGTCGAGGGCGGCGTAGCCGCGCTCCGGCCAGGTGTGGATCGAGATATGACTCTCGGCCAGCACCGCCACCCCCGACACGCCGGAGTTCGGCGTGAAGTGATGCAGATGGATATGGAGGAGCGTCGCCCCGGCGGTGTCGACGCATTCCCGCAAGGTGCGATCGATCAGCTCGATGTCGTCGAGGCGATCGGCACCGATCAGGTCGATGATGAGATGGGTTCCGGCGCATTCGACGCCGTTCTTGACGACGAAATGATCGAGCCCGTCCGCCGCGCCATGCGGCAGCTCGTCACCCGAATAGACATAGTCGGCAGAGAACGCAGCCGATCGCTTCAGGGCTCTGCCTTCATCAAAGAGCACGGAATCATCGGACATGTTCAAGGGACCTTCCCGCAAGCACAACCCTCGCCCGACCACTACGGGCAATCACCTCAGACGCAAAAAAACCGGCCCATGTGCCACTCGGCTTGTCACCTCCGGAACGGGGTTTCCGGAACCGCTCTCCCGCCCACCGCGATCGAACCGCGATTGTGGAGAAGGCCACCAGCCCTTGCGCTGGCAATGACAAGCCGGTTGCTCACGAAGCCGGCTTGCGTTGGCGGCATTTAGGGGCGATCCCCCAAACAATCAAGGGCTTTTTTGCCGTCTGCGCGGGCCGCCCCGCAGGAACATTCCGCGGCATCGGAAGTTCATCGAAACTCACGCGAGCGAGGAACGATGCTCGACCGTCCAAGGGCGTCCGCCACCGGTGCAAGGCCGAGCGGTCCGCGCCTCGCCTGGATCGAGGTGGCGCCCGATGCGCCCTATTTCGTCACCGGCGACGGGCGCGACTGGACGCCGATCGGCCAGAATGACGCGGTGAGCTGGGAAGGACTTTCGGGCCTTTATCGCCGGCGCGATCGCGTGGCGGCGCGCCGCTATCTCGAACGCCTTGCCGATCACGGCGTCACCACGCTCAGGCTGATGCTCGAATATGCCGAGGTTCCGGATTTCCTGCTCGAGGACCCGATCGGGCGGTTTCGCCCCGAGATGGTGCAATTGTGGGATGATCTGTTCGCGCTGCTCGAGGAGCTTGGCCTCAGGGTCCTGCTGACCCCGTTTGATACTTTCTGGACCTGGCTCAAATTCGCCGAGCATCCTTACAGCCGGGCGCGCGGCGGTCCGCTCGATCGTCCCTCGCGCGCACTGCTCTGCGCCGCGACCATGAACGCCATCAAGGCGCGGCTCGCCTTCGCCACCAGGCGCTGGGGCGCGAGCGGTGCTCTCTTCGCTTGGGACCTGTGGAACGAGATCCACCCCGGCCAGGCCGAGGAGAGTGCTGAGCCATTCCCTGTCTTCATCCAGGAGCTGAGCGATCATCTGCGCCGGCTCGAGCGCTCCATCCATGGCCGCGCCCATCTTCAGACGGTGTCGCTGTTCGGACCGGAGATGAAATGGCGTCCACACATCCCCTTTGCCGACACCATCCTTCGCCATCCCGCGCTCGATTTCGCCAATCTCCACATCTATGAGGAAGGCACCATCGATGATCCCGCGAACACCGTCGACCCGGCGGTGGCGATGGGTCGGCTGGTCGCGGAGCATATCGGCGAGACACCGAAGGGCCGGCCGTTCTTCGACTCCGAGCACGGACCCATCCACAGCTTCAAGGACAAGAAGATCACGCTGCCCGAGCCGTTCGACGACGACTATCACCGCCATGTTCAATGGGCCCATCTCGCGGCTGGCGGCGCGGGCGGCGGCATGCGCTGGCCCAACCGGCATCCCCACCGCCTGACGCCGGGAATGTTGGCCGCCCAGCACGCAATGACGAAGTTTCTGCCGCTCATCGCCTGGCAGCGTTTCGACCGGCGCAATGTCAGCGCCGCCGTCACCTGCCGCGATGCTCGAGGCCGTATCGTCGAAGAGAAGGTGGTCGCGCGCTTTGCTGCTGCAAGCACGGACCAGGCGATCGCTTATTTGCTGCGCCGCGACATCATCGGCGGCGACGGCCGGCTTCAACGCGGCGCGCCGCCGCTGTCACTTGCGATCACTGTTCCAGAGCTTGCGCCCGGCCGCTATCGCGCCACGCTGTTCGACACCGAGCGCGGTGCGATCCTCGAGTCGGCCGAGGTGGTTTCCGAACGCGAATGCGGCGCAATCCTGTCGGTGGCGGTTGGCACCGACCTCGCCATTGCCTTCACGAGGAAGTGAACGGGCTTAGTCGCGGAGCTCGCGCGAAATATCGGCGTGGAGGGCCTGCAGGCGCTCCATCACGAAGCTTCCCACCTCGCCCGAATACATCATGCCCTCCAGCTCGACCTTGAGCTGCGTCAGCTTCTCGCGATGGGCCGACAGCGCCCAATCACCGGCCTCGCTCCAGCTCCAATCGGCATTTTTCGCTGCAGGGCCAAGGGTGTACTCAAGCATGCAGATCTCCCTGTGCTGCGGGCGCTTAAGATGTTTTACCCGCGTTTTTCTGAACGTCGCCCGAAATCATGGGCATTATACGGCAGGACGGTTGACGTTTGAACGACATCGCGTCGCACCGGTTAGCAAAGTTCTTCTAGATCCTGCCACCCAGACGGGCGCGGTCCTGAGCCTCGACGGCGGCGAGCGCCGTCATGTTGATGACGCTCCTGGTGGTGGCGGCGGGCACCAGAACATGCGCCGGCAGGGCGGCGCCCACCAGGATCGGCCCGACCGGCGTGCCGTCGGCAAGCTCCATCACCAGCTGATAGGCGAGGTTCGCCGCATCGGAGTTCGGCATGATGAAAGTGTTGGCCTCGCCGCGCAGCAGCGAATGCGGATTGAGCCGGTCGCGGAGCTCTTGATTGAGCGCGGTGTTGCCGTGCATCTCGCCATCGACCTCGAAATCGGTGCCCTGCTTGTAGAGGATCGCCGTCGCCTCCCGCATCTTGGCGGCACTCTCCGACTGGGCCGAGCCGAAGCTTGAATTGGCGAGCAGCGCCACTTTGGGATCGACGCCGAAGCGCCGCACCAGAGCGGCGACGCGGCGGGACAGATTGGCAATCCCCTCGGCATCGCGGTCGCGGTTGCCCTAGGTGTCGGCGAAGAAATAGAAGCCGCGATTGACGATGGCGATCGACACGGTGGCGAACTCGGCGAGATCGCCGGCATAGCCGATGATGTCGCGGATGTGCTCGAGATGGCGGTAGAAGCGCCCTTCGAGCCCGCAGATCATCGCATCGGCATCGCCGCGCCGCACCGCCACCGCGGCGATCACCGTGAAGTTGGTGCGCATCAGCGTCCGCGCCGCATCCGGCGGCACGCCCTTGCGCCCGGCACAGGCGACCAGCGTCTCGACGTAGCTCGGATAGCGGGGGTCATCGGCGGGGTTCACCAGCTCGAAGTCGCGGCCCGGTCGGATCGCCAGGCCGAACCGCTCGAGGCGGCTCTCGATGACGTCCGGCCGACCGATCAGGATGGGGATGGCGAAGCTGTCCTGAATGGCGGCGGCGGCTGCCCGCATCGCCCGCTCGTCCTCGCCCTCGGCGAAGATGATCCGCTTAAGATGGCTGCGAGCGCGCGAGAACACCGGCCGCATGACGAAGCCCGAGCGGAAGACGAAGCGGCTGAGCCTTTCGTGATAGCTGTCGAAATTGACGATCGGCCGGCGCGCCACGCCGCTGTCGATGGCCGCCTTGGCGTCGGCGGGAGCGATATAGAGGATGAGGCGCTGGTCGAATGGCGCGGGAATGAGCGAGTCCGGCCCGAACAGCCGCGTCTCGCCGCCATAGGCCGCCGACACCAGCTCCGAGGAGGACTCATGCGCCAGCGCCGCGATCGCCTTGACCGCCGCAAGCTTCATCGCCTCGTTGATGGTGGTGGCGCCGACATCGAGCGCGCCGCGGAAGATATAGGGAAAGCACAGGACGTTGTTGACCTGGTTCGGATAGTCGGATCGGCCGGTGCAGATCATCGCATCGGGCCGCGCCGCCCGTGCCAGGTCAGGCATGATCTCCGGCACCGGATTGGCGAGCGCCAGGATCAGCGGCTTCGCCGCCATGCTTTGGAGCATCTCGGGTCTCAGAACGCCGCCGGCCGAGAGGCCGAGGAACACATCGGCACCGACGATGCATTCGGCGAGCGTCCGCGCCTCGGTCGGCTGGGCATAGACCGCCTTCCAGCGGTCCATCAGCTGCTCGCGGCCCTGATAGACCACGCCCTCGATGTCGGTCACCCAGATGTTCTCGCGCCGCATGCCGAGCGCCACCAGGAGATTGAGGCAGGCGAGCGCCGCCGCCCCTGCCCCGCTGGTCACTAGCTTGACCTCGCCGATGTCCTTGCCGGCCAGCTCGAGCGCATTGAGAACCGCCGCGCCGACGATGATCGCGGTCCCATGCTGGTCGTCATGGAACACCGGGATCTTCATCCGCCGCTTGAGGTTCTCCTCGATCTCGAAGCACTCCGGCGCCTTGATGTCTTCGAGATTGATGCCGCCGAAGGTCGGCTCGAGTGCTGCCACCACGTCGCAGAACAGCGCCGGGTCGCGGGCGTCGACCTCGATGTCGAAGACATCGATGCGGGCGAATTTCTTGAACAGCACCGCCTTGCCTTCCATCACCGGCTTGGCCGCCAGCGGCCCGATCGCGCCGAGGCCCAGCACCGCCGTGCCATTGGTGATGACGGCGACGAGATTGCCCCGCACCGTCAGTCGCTCGGCTTCATCGGGATCTTCCGAGATCGCCTCGCAGGCCGCGGCGACGCCCGGCGAATAGGCGAGCGCCAGGTCGCGCTGGTTGGACAGCGGCTTGGTGGCACGGATCTCGAGCTTCCCCGGTCGCGGCTCCAGGTGATAAAGGAGCGCGTTCTCGCGCAGCTCGTCGATGATTGTCCGCGGCGCCATCAGCGGGATTCGGGAAGATTGAGCCGGATATGCAGCTCGCGCAGCTGGCGGCTCGACACCTCGCTCGGCGCCCCCATCAGCAGGTCCTCGGCCTGCTGGTTCATCGGGAAGAGCGTCACCTCCCGAAGATTGGTCTCGTCGCACAGCATCATCACGATGCGGTCGATGCCGGGAGCGATGCCGCCATGCGGCGGCGCACCGTAATGCAGCGCCCGGTACATGCCGCCGAACTTCTCGAGCAGCACCTGCTCGGGATAGCCGGCGATCTCGAAAGCCCGCCGCATCACATCGGGGCGATGGTTGCGAATTGCCCCAGACGACAGCTCGATGCCGTTGCAGACGATGTCGTATTGGAAGGCCAGGATGTCGAGCGGATCCATGGTGTCGAGGGCCTCGAGACCACCCTGTGGCATGGAGAACGGGTTGTGGGAGAAGTCGATCTTCTTCTCCTCCTCGTTCCACTCATACATCGGAAAGTCGACGATCCAGCAGAATTCGAAGCGGTTCTGATTGACGAGGTCGAGCTCGCGGGCGACGCGGTTGCGCGCGTCGCCCGCGAATTTGTAGAACTTCTCCGGCCGGCCGGCGACGAAGAACGCCGCATCGCCGACTCTGAGGCCGAGCTGGCGGCGGATCGCCTCGCTGCGCTCCGTCCCGATATTGCGGGCGATCGGACCGGCACCGCTCTCCTCGCCCTCGCGCCAGAAGACGTAGCCGAGCCCCGGCTGGCCCTGGGATTGCGCCCAACCGTTCATCCGGTCGCAGAAGGCGCGGCTGCCGCCCTTGGGCGCCGGGATGGCCCACACCTCGACCTTGGGATCTTCGGCAATCATGGAGGCGAAGACCCTGAAGCCCGAGCCGGTGAAATGCGCCGTCACTTCCTGGAGCTCGAGCGGGTTGCGCATGTCCGGCTTGTCGGAGCCATATTTGCGGATGGCCTGGCGATAGGGGATGCGCGGAAACTTGGCGGTGACCGGCTTGCCGTCGGCGAATTCCTCGAAGACGCCGCGCAGCACCGGCTCGACCGCGTCGAAGACGTCGTCCTGGTTGACGAAGCTCATCTCGATATCGAGCTGGTAGAACTCGCCCGGCGACCGGTCGGCGCGGGCATCCTCGTCGCGAAAGCACGGCGCGATCTGGAAATAACGGTCGAAGCCCGAGATCATGATGAGCTGCTTGAACTGCTGCGGTGCCTGCGGCAGGGCGTAGAACTTTCCCGGATGCAGCCGGCTCGGCACCAGGAAGTCGCGGGCGCCCTCCGGGCTCGAGGCGGTGAGAATCGGGGTCTGGAACTCGAAGAACCCCTGGGCCCGCATGCGCCGCCTGAGGCTGTCGATGATCTCGCCGCGCCGGATGATGTTGCGATGGAGGCGCTCGCGGCGCAGGTCGAGAAAACGGTAGCGCAGGCGGATGTCTTCGGGATATTCCTGGTCGCCGAACACCGGCAGCGGCAACTCGCCGGCTTCCGACAGCACGGATATTTGAGCCGCGAAGATCTCGACCTGGCCGGTCGGGAGGTCGGGATTGTCGGTGCCCTCAGGCCGGGGCCGGCACTTGCCGGCGACCTGGATCACCCATTCCGAGCGCAGCCCTTCGGCAATGGCGAAGGCCGGCGAATCGGGGTCCACCACGATCTGGGTTATGCCGTAATGGTCTCTCAGATCGATGAATTTCAGGCCGCCATGGTCGCGCACCCGGTGGACCCAGCCGGATAGGCGAACGTCCGTTCCAGCATCGCTCGGCCTCAGCGCACCGCAAGTGTGTGTTCGGTAGCCGCTCATCGCTCCTCGTGCCTGCAATTCCGTGGTATTTGCGCGCGCGGTTAGAGCACATGGCTCCTGCGCTTTGTCAAGAACGGCGGTAGGTGCACGGGGCCGGCCCGGCTTTGCCGTGGAAACCAAAGGCTTTTCCGGACCGCGTTCAATTTCTTGCAATCTGCCTTGATTTTCGCGGCCGGCTCAGGCTTCCTGAGCCTGGGAACGATCAATGGAAATTGTCACTTCAACGCCAGCCCTCGAGAGCCTCTGCTCTCAACTCTCACAGGAAGACTTCGTGACCGTCGACACGGAGTTCATGCGAGAGCAAACCTACTGGCCAGAATTGTGCCTCGTCCAGATTGCCGGGGCGGAGCATGAGGCGATCATCGATCCGCTGGCTCCCGACCTCGTGCTCGAGCCGTTCTGGCAGCTCATGGTGGACCGGCGCGTGGTCAAGGTGTTCCACGCGGCGCGTCAGGACGTCGAGATCGTCTATTCGCGGGCCGGCGTGATCCCCGCACCGCTGTTCGACACCCAGGTCGCGGCCATGGTGTGCGGCTTCGGCGACCAGGCGAGTTACGAGGTCCTGGCCCGCAAGCTCGCCCGCACCCAGATCGACAAGACCTCGCGCTTCACCGACTGGAGCCGCCGCCCGCTGTCGCAGAAGCAGCTCGCCTATGCGCTGTGCGACGTCACCCATCTGAGAACAATCTATCGGCGGCTCAAGGCCGAGCTCGATGCATCCGGTCGCGAGGGCTGGCTCGAGGAGGAGATGGCCCAGCTGAGCCACGCTGGCAATTATCGCACCGAGCCGGTCGATGCCTGGAAGCGGCTGAAGTTCAAGCCGCGCAACCGCAAGCAGCTGGCGATCCTGATCGCCGTCGCCGCTTGGCGGGAACGCGAGGCGCAGGCGCGCAACATCCCGCGCAACCGGGTGATCAAGGACGATGCCATCATCGAGATCGCCATGCAGGCGCCAGCCAGCATCGAGGCGCTGAGAGAGCTCAGGGCGCTGCCCCGCGGCTATGCCTCCTCGCGGCTCGGCGAAGGGCTGCTCGTTGCCATTCGCGAGGGCTTGGCAATCGACCAGGCCAAGCTGCCGCCGATCGCCGACGAGCAGCGACCGCTGCCCGAGGGCACGGCGGTGATCGCCGACATTCTGAAGCTCGCCCTCAAGGTGGTTTGCGATGCTCACGGCATTGCGCCGCGGCTCGTCGCCTCGAGCAGCGACATCGAGGCGATCGCCGCCGGCGAGGACAGCGACGTGCCGGCGATGAAGGGCTGGCGGCGCAAGCTGTTCGGCGAGACGGCGCTCGAGATCCGCGCCGGCCGTTCGGCCATCGGCCTCAAGAACGGCCGCAGCGCCATCTTCCCCGTGACCGGCGAGCACAGCAAGCGCAGCGCCGCCGCCGAGTAGGTCTCTCTGCATTTTCCCCTTTGCCCCGTGTCCGCGGCTGGAAGGCATTAGGCAATAGGCAGTGAGCCCTGAGCCTCTGCCTACTGCCTACTGCCTACTGCCTACTGCCCACCCTACCCGATCACCACCTTGCCGGTGCGGCCGAGCAGGCTCGCCAGCGCATCGAGCCGCTTCTGCACGGTCTCGCCCATGAGATCGGCATGGGAGCGACGCAGCCCCAGGATCAACCCCTTGTCGGGCGCGGCCTGCAAGGTGATCTGCGGCAGCAGGCCCGGCATGGCGGCAGTCAGCACATAGGCGAGCCGCATCGCCGCGGCGAGCACCCGCGCCCGCTCGATCCAGTCGTCCCGGAGCAGCCTCAGGAGCTCGCCCGGCGCATCCTCGCTCGAGGGCCCCTCATAGCGGTAGAACACCGCGAGCGCGATGAAGACGCGCGAGGGGTGGTCGATGCCGACAAAGGCCGCCTGGGTGATGGTCATGAGCGAGCGGCCGCCGCGATAGTCGGGATGGGCGCGCCAGGAGATGTCGGCGAGCATGCAGGCGGCGCGCCGCAGCCGGGCTTCGTCGGCGCTTTCCTTGATCATCCCCTGTTCGACAAGCTGGTTGGTCCATTCGGCAAGCTCGATCTCATGGCTCGGCGAGCGCGAATAGCGGCGGGCAAAGTCCCAGCAGGCGGCGAGCAGCGGGTCGCCCAGGCGCTTGCGCTTGTCGAGCTTGGAATAGAGCAGGCCTTCGCGCAGTCCATGCGCCGAGACGATCACCGCCTTGGGCTTGCCGGCGGTCAGGATGCGGTCCAGCACCAGCGCCCCGAATGGCAGCGTGTCGGCGCGGCTGCGCGACAGGGCCCGCACATCCTTCAGCGATGCCGGCGACAACCCCGCCACCAGGCTTGCCACCGAGCGCGCCGAGTCGCGCGCCATCGTGTAGTAGTGCAGCACCGTCAGCGGATAGCCGGTCTGGCGCATGTGAAGGCGGGCAAGGTTGCGCCAGGTGCCGCCCACCGCATAGAAGAACCGGCCGCGAAGCCGGTCCATCAGTGCGGTTTGCTGGAGCTGGCCATCGATGATGTTGCGGGCTTTCGCCACCGACCCGCCCGACATGTCGATGAGCCTCAACGGCCCAAGCGGCAGGGTCACGCCGTCGCGGATCGCGCCGTCCTTCACATCGACGAGCTCGAGGCTGCCGCCGCCGAGGTCGCCGACAATGCCGTCGGCGGCGGGAATGCCGGAGATGACGCCGAGCGCCGCGAGCTGCGCCTCATCCCTCCCGGCGAGAATGGTGATCGGGGCGTCGAGCGCCTCCTCGGCATTGCGGATGAAGCTCTGTCCATTGGCGGCCTCGCGGGCCGCCGCGGTCGCCACCGCAAAGACCTCGATGACGCCGATCTGTTTGCCGAGCGCGCGGAACCGCCGCAGCGCCGACAGTGCCCGCTCGATGGCATCGGCCGGCAGGTTGCCGGTCAGCGACACGCCGCGACCGAGACCGCACAGGATCTTCTCGTTCACCACCGGCGTCGGCGCGCGCCTGAGACCGTCATAGACCACGAGACGCACCGAGTTCGACCCGATGTCGACAACCGCCACCGGTCGAAAGCGCAGGGAGCCGCCTTCCAAGTCCTTGACGAAAGTCACTTCCGCGCCTTGACCTTTTTCGAGATGTCTCCGGAGATCTCGGGCGGCAGCCGGTCCTTGAGCGAGCTGCCGCGGCCCGACAGCGACGGATTGTTCATGAAATACTCATGGGCGTTGAATGGCTCCTCGCCGGGCTGAAGCTCGATGCGCCGCCACGAGCCGTCGGCAAGAAGCTCCCAGCTCTGCTGGTTGTCCTTGAGATTGGCCACCATGATCTGGTCGAGCACCTGGGTGTGAACCGTGGGGGTGAAAATGGGAACGAGAGTCTCCACCCGGCGGTGAAGATTGCGCGGCATCCAGTCGGCCGAGGAGATGTAGACGCGGGCCCGCGGATGCGGCAAGCCGAAACCGGAGCCGAAGCAGACGATGCGCGAATGCTCGAGGAAACGACCGATGAGGCTCTTGACACGGATATTGTCGGACAGGCCGGGGACGCCGGGCCTCAGGCAGCATATGCCGCGAACGACGAGGTCGATCTGGACGCCGGCATTGCTCGCGACATAAAGCGCATCGATGAGCCCGGGATCGACCAGCGAGTTGAGCTTGGCCCAGATCTGGGCCGGGCGCCCCGCCTTGGCATGGGCGATCTCCTCGTCGATATGCTCGAGCAGCCGCTGCTCAAGCGTCAGAGGCGAGATCGAGATCCGCTCGAGCTCCTCCGGCTGGGCATAGCCGGAGACGAAGTTGAAGAGCCGCGCTGCATCGCGGCACAGCGCCGGATCGGTGGTGAAGAAGGAAAGGTCGGTATAGATCTTGGCGGTCACCGGATGATAGTTGCCGGTGCCGTAATGGACATAGGAGCGCATCTGCCCGCCTTCGCGGCGCACCACCATCGACACCTTGGCGTGGGTCTTGAGCTCGATGAAGCCGAACACCACCTGCGCGCCGGCCCGCTCGAGGTCGCGCGACCACTGGATGTTGGCCTCCTCGTCGAAGCGCGCCTTGAGCTCGACCAGCGCCATCACCGACTTGCCGGCCTCCGCCGCCTTGGAAAGTGCCGCGACGATCGGGCTGTCGCGCGAGGTGCGGTAGAGCGTCTGCTTGATGGCGACGACATCGGGATCGGCCGCCGCCTGCCGGATGAACTGCACGACCACGTCGAAGGATTCATAAGGATGGTGGACGATGATGTCCTTCTGGCGGATCGCCGCGAAGCAGTCGCCGCCATGATCGCGGATGCGCTCCGGGAAGCGGGCGTTGAACGGCTTGAATTTGAGGTCGGGCCGCTCGTCCAGGATGAGCAGGCTGGTATCGGCATAGCCGATCAGGCCCGAGCAGGCGATGATGACATCGTCGCTGACCTGCAGCTCCTCGGCGATGAATTTGCGCAACGCCGCCGGACACGCGGCGTCGACCTCCATGCGAATCACCACGCCGCGCCGCCGCCGCTTCAACGCCGTCTCGAACAGCCGGACCAGATCCTCGGCTTCCTCCTCGATCTCGATATCGCTGTCGCGAATGATGCGGAACAGCCCCTGGCCAAGCAGGTCGTAACCCGGGAACAGCCGCGGGATGAACAGGGTCAGCAGCTGCTCGAGCGCCAGGAAACGGGCGCCGGCGCTGATCGACGGCAGCCTCACGAAACGCTCGAGCTGGTGCGGGATCGGCAAGAGCGCGTTCATCCGGTCGCCGTCCTTGCGGCGCTTCAGCTCGGCAGCGAGGAAGAAGCCGCGGTTCGGGATGAACGGAAAGGGATGTGCCGGATCGATGGCGATGGGCGTGACGACGGGCAGGATCTGATCGAGAAAGCGCTGGTCGAGCCATGCCTTGTCCTCGCGCGCCAGCTCATGCGGCTCGAGCACGGTGATGCCATTGTCGGAAAGCTCGCTCCTCAGCTGATGCCAGCGGGTGTCCTGCTCGCGCATCAGCTCATTCGCCTCGGTGCGGATGAGGTCGAGCCGCTCGGCGGCGGTCAGCCCGTCCTCCGAGATCTCGACGACGCCGAGCCGCATCTGGCCGACCAGGCCGGCGACACGCACCATGAAGAACTCATCGAGATTGTTGCCGCTGATCGACAGGAAGCGGAGCCGCTCGAGCAGCGGATGGCGCGGATTGCGCGCTTCCTGGAGAACGCGATAGTTAAAGCCGAGCCAGGAAAGCTCGCGATTGATGAAGCGTGACGGGTCCTCGAGCAGCGACTTCGCGTCGGCGCGCCGCGACAGCGCCGTCACCTGAGAGCTCGCGGCCATCGTCTCGACCGGTTCGCGGCTTTCACTCGTCATGGTCAGCCCCTTCCGGTTTTTCTCGCCGCGCCAGCACGCGGGCGATGAGGTTGCGGGTCACCTCCGATTTTTCCGCGAGCGATCGCGAGTCGATCTCGGCAACAAGCTCCCGGGCTTCGCCAAGCGAACGATGCATGCGCAGCAGGATGAACCCGATGGTGGGCTCGTCGACCGGCAGCTGGCGGTCGGCGAACAGCTTGATCAGCACGCCGCGCAGCAGATCATCGTCCGGGCCGCCGATCGGTGCGACATAGGCCGCCTTGAGCCGCGACGCGAGATCGGGGAGCCGGACCTCCCAACGCGACGGGTCGGTGCGGCTGGTGATCAGCACGTGGCTTCTGGTCTCGCGCGCCAGGTTGATGAGATGGAACATCGCCCGCTCGTCGAGATTGGGACCCGGCGCATCCTCGACCACCAGCGCATTGGGCTCGAGAAGAGTGGGCACCCGTTCGACCGTCAGCTCATGGATGCCGATGCGGTGGCCGTCGCTGTCGCGCCGCCAGATCTCCGCCAGGTGGCTCTTGCCGCAGCCCGCCGGCCCGGTCAGCACCAGCACCCGGTTCGGCCAGTCGGGCCAGCGATCGATCGCCGCGAGCGCCGCGCGGTTGGCATCGGAGACCAGGAAGTCGTCGCGGCCGCTCGCCTCGACATGCGGCAGATTGAAGGCCAGCTGGCCCTCGCGCGAGGCATCGCCACGAGCGGTCGGCATCACCAGCTCGTATCCCGGTTCTGCCCGTCGCCAGCCATATGGGCGATCCAGTTCACCATGTACTGCGCACCTGACACAACCGTGAGAAAACCGACAACGACGCTTCCCCAGAGTATCAGAACTGGGTGGGGCTCGGCAAAGGCCAGGGCGCCGATAATCATCGCGGCGAGGGTGATCTGAACGGTGGTGTTCGCCTTGCTGAGGAACAGCGGCTGCATCCGCACCGGCTTGCCGACCACCCAGGACAGGATCACCGCGCCGACGATCATCACATCGCGGCTGACCACCAGAATGACCAGCCAGTCGGGCAGGAAGCCCTGGAGGCCGAGGGCGACATAGATGCTGACCAGCAGCAGCTTGTCGGCCAGGGGATCGAGATAGGCTCCAAGCTCGGTGACGCTGTTGTAATTCTTGGCAATGAAGCCATCGACCGCATCGGTGATGCCGGCCGCGACGAAGATGGCGAAGGCAAATCCGAAATTGCTGGAAATGATCAGCCAGATGAGCAGCGGCACCATGAGGATGCGGGCAATCGTCAGCAGATTCGGCACGCTCATCGGGAGAACATCATGCTCTAATAGCTCTGCAGCACCCATGAATTGCCATGGAGCCGCAGAATCATCCGCTGCATCTGCAGCGAGGCCTGGAGCTGCTGGAACGGCACCGTATAGCTCAGTCTGATGATTGCGCCATTGCCGGAGATGGTGCTGATGTCGACGCCGGCCACCCCGGGGGTCGACATCAGCCTGCCCCGGGTCACGCTGAATTCTGAAGGGTTGGAGAACGGCACGGCGATGTTCAGGCTTGCCGCCTGAACCTCGGCCCGCGCTTCGGTGACGGTCTGCTGCTTCCACTTCTGGATCATGATGCGATGAAAGCGCTGGGCGGCGCTTTGCGCGGCGGCGGCAACCCCACCGCTCTCGACGGTGTAGGTCTTGTCGAACAGGACCCGGCCGAGTGGCGTATCGCCCTGCATCTTGGCATGGATCGCATTCTCGCCCACCGGCTCGGCAACGGCGACGAGCACCGACTCGGCCTGATAGCGCAGCCTGAGCGCCTCGAGCTTGTCGGCATCGCCGGCGAGCGCCTGGTCGACCGACACCGCTTCGGCATCGTTGAGATCGCCGAGCGGCACCATGATCGGCACCACCGCGTTTTCCGCCTTGAGATCCTGCCAGGCCCGTCGCCAGGGATTTTCATCCCAGGCGGTGGCGCCGTCGCCCGTCGACCAGACCGGCACCACGACGATCCGCGGCGCCTGCTTCTCGGTGAAGGCGACGCCGGCCCGGGCCAGCGTTTCGCGCACCTTGTCGGGGAGGAAGTTGATGGTGAGCTTGCCGATGTAACGCCCAGGCCCCGTGCGCTCCTCCTCGATCGACAGGCTCGCCAGCATGCGGCCGATCTGGCCCGGCGGCAGATCCTTGAGCTTGGCGTCGGCGCCGTCCTCGGCAATGCGGTCGAGCAGGACGCCGAACGCCTTGACCTGAGCTTCGGAAATCGCCTTCATCTTGGCCGAGGCGGCGTCCCTGTCGGTGGCGTCGACCTTGACGCCCGTCACCCGGTACACGGCATCGTCGGCCTCGGCGCGCGATGCCGCAATGAGCAGCAAAAACGTGAAGATCAATGTCCAGAACAGCGGTCGATCCACCCGAGACTCCTGGCCGTCCAAAGCCGCCCGTCTTCCGAGCCGTTGCTATTCCCTTACACTCATGGAGACCGTCAGAAAAAGCGATTTTGATGGCAGTGACGGCGCCTCGGACCGCCGAAAACGCCATCCGCAGGCCAAGTTTCATAGAAAAGACAACGGTCATATGACCGCCTCCGCCTCGCCAATGTTCTCAACCGCTTTGACGCAGGTGTGGATATCTCGGTCGGCACGGCTCGGTTGCGAAGCATGAAACGGCGACCCGTCGCGATTCTGATCTCCGGGCGCGGGTCCAACATGGCGGCGCTGATCGCGGCGACCCAACGGCAGGATTATCCGGCGGCGATTTCCATCGTCATCTCCAATCGTCCGGAGGCCCCGGGTCTCGAGCGCGCGGCGGCCGAGGGGGTGGCAACGGCAGTGCTCGACCACCGCTCGTTCGCCGATCGCTCGCGCTTCGATGCCGAGCTCAGGAAAATGATCGACGGATCGGGCGCCGAGCTCGTGGCCTGCGCCGGCTACATGCGGATCATGACACCGCCTTTTGTCGAGGCCTATGCCGGGCGGATGATCAACATCCACCCCGCCCTCCTGCCGCTCTATAAGGGGCTCGATACCCATGCTCGGGCGCTTGCCGACGGGGTGCGGATCCATGGCTGCACTGTCCATTTCGTGACAACGGAGATCGACAGCGGTCCGATCATCGCCCAGGCGGCAGTGCCGGTGATGCCGGGCGACACGCCGTTGACCTTGGCCGCGCGGGTCAATGCCGCCGAGCTCAAGCTCTTTCCGGCCGCTTTGGAGCAGGTTGCCGCCGGCAATGTCTGGCTGGAAAACGGCCGGGTGGTCAGTCGCAACGACGACATCGCCGACCCCCTCGCCCGATTGTTCTCGCCGTCGCTGCCGGAGGAGCTTGCGAAATCTTGAGCCCACCCAATCTAACACTTGGTGAGTGCGGCATTTGTCGAATCTTATGGGAGCGATTATCGCCGCATTCGGCTGTACACTGGCGTTTGAACGAGGCCCAAGTGAGCAGGGGACGGACGATGTGTCACCGGGGTTGCGAAAGGATAGCGCTGGCCGCGGTGATCGTGCTTTTCTTGAGCATGTTGACGATTCATCAGGCGGCCGCCGCGGAGCTGGCCGTCGACCTCGAGCTGGTCATGGCGGTCGACATCTCGCTGTCGATGGATGAGGACGAGCAGCGGTTGCAGCGCGACGGCTATGCCGCCGCCTTTCGCCATCCCGAGATCATCGAGGCAATCCGCAGCGGACCGCATGGTCGCATCGCCGCCACCTATGTCGAATGGGCCGGCGAGAACTTCCAGCGCACCGTCGTGCCGTGGACGATGATCGACGGCGCGGCGACTGCGCTTCCCTTTGCCGACAAGCTCGCCGCCGCCCCGATCGAGCAGACCTATCGCACCTCGATCTCGGGCGCGCTGCTCTATGCCGGCGACCTGTTCGACGGCAATGGCTATCAGGGACGCGCCGTCATCGACGTGTCGGGCGACGGCGCGAACAATCAGGGAATCTCGGTCGAGATCGCCCGCGACCAGGCGGTGCGTCGCGGCATCACAATCAACGGCCTGCCATTGCTGCTCAAGCCCGGCAGCTTCGATGGCTATTTCGAGATGGTCAATCTCGACGACTATTACGAGGACTGCGTAATCGGCGGTACCGGCGCCTTCATCGTCCCGGTCCGCGCCTTGTCCGAATTCGTGCCGGCCATCCGCCGCAAGCTGGTGATGGAGATCGCCGGCCGCGTGCCGACCATCACCAAGGCGGCCACCACGGTGCGCGAGCGCTCCGACTGCCTGGTCGGCGAGAAAATGTGGAACCAGTGGATGGAGCGGTTCTATCGCGAGTGAGCCGCCTCGGCCGTCGCCTCGATCTGGCCGGACGTGGCGAGCCGGAGAATGGTGAAGCCCAAGACCGCCGACACCAGCGAGCCGCAGAGAACACCGAGCCGCACGCCGGCGAGCTCGTTCTCGCCGCTGAAGGCGAGCATGCCGATGAACAGGCTCATGGTGAAGCCGATGCCGCCGAGGCAGGCCGCCCCGACCATATGGGCGAAGGTGCAATGCGCCGGCAGCCGCGACCAGCCTGATTTCACTGCGAGCACCGTCATGCCGAATATGCCGAGCGGCTTGCCGACGATGAGGCCGGCGGCGATCGCAAGCGGCAAGGGCTGGAGCAGGCTTGCGATGCCGAAGCCGTGGAACGTGACGCCGGCATTGGCAAAGGCGAAGAGCGGCAGGATCAGCCATTTGACATAGGGGTGAAGCGCATCCTCCAGCCGCTCGATCATCGGCACTCCTCTGTTGCCCCGGAGCGGTATGGCAAAGGCGAGCGCGACGCCGCTGAGGGTCGGGTGAATCCCTGAGCTGAGCACTGCCAGCCACAGCAGCATCCCGACCACCACATAGGGGAAGATCCGGGTCACCCCGAGCCGGTTGAACAGGATCAGCACGGCGAGCGCCAGCGCCGAGACACCGAGCGCCGGCAGGTACAGCGCACTCGTGTAGAACACGGCGATAATGGCGATCGCGCCGAGGTCATCGAGCGTCGCCAGCGCCAGCAGGAACACCTTCAGCGATAACGGCGCCCGCGACCCGAGCAGCGCCAGCGCCCCGAGCGCAAAGGCGATGTCGGTCGCCGCCGGGATGGCCCAGCCGCGGAGCAGCGCGCCGCCCTCCGCCTCATAGGCGATCAGCGTGTAGATCGCCGCCGGCATCGCCATGCCGCCCGCTGCCGCCAGCAAGGGCAGCATGAGCTGGTCGCTCGATGACAGGTGACCTTCGAGGGCCTCGCGCTTGATCTCGAGCCCGACCAGGAAGAAGAACACCGCCATCAGGGCATCGTTGATCCAGAAGACGAGCGGCTTGCTCAGCTGCCAATCGCCGACCGCGATCGTTCCCGGCAACGTCAGGAACGCCTGATAATACGGGGCGAGCGTCGAATCGTTGCTGACGATCAGCGCGGCGATCGCCGCGCTGACAAGAATGAAGCCTGCGGTCGCCTCATGGTTGATGAAGCGGATGAGAGCCTGCATTGCCCGCGCTGTCCCTGCTCAACGATCGCCGATCGGTGGAAGTTTAGGCATGAGCCGAGCTGCAACAAGCTTAATCGAGAGCTCGATCCTCAACCGTTCCGCGCGGTCAAAGCGCATCGATCGTGGTCTGGAGCTCGAGCCACAGCTCCTCCTGGTGCTCGAGATCGGCCGCCAGCCGGCTGCGCAGCTGGGCGAAATCGGCGGCTTTCCGCGGCTCGTCGCGATAGATCGCGGGATCCTCGAGGGCGCGATCCAGCACCGCGATCTTGTCCCTGAGCTCGCTCATGGTCGATTCGGCATCGGCGACGCGGCGCCGCAGCTGACCGGGATTGCCGCGGCTCGACCGCGCGATGCGCGGCGTCGCCTCGGCGCCCCGCGGGTTCGTGGCGGCACGCGTCTGACGCTCGAGCCGCGCTCGCTGCAACACCAGCTCGGCATAGGAATCGAGGTCGCCATCATAGGGCTTGATAGTCCGCTCGCCGGCGATCCACAGCCGGTCGGCGCAGGTCTCGATCAGATGGCGGTCATGGCTGATCAGCACCACCGCGCCGGCAAATTCGTTGAGAGCGTGGACCAGCGCCTCGCGGGCATCGACATCGAGATGATTGGTCGGCTCGTCGAGCACCAGGAGATGCGGCCCGTGAAACGCGGCGAGCGCGAACAGCAGACGTGCCTTCTCGCCGCCGGAAAGATTTTCGGCCGGCGTGTCGGCGAGGGTGGAGCCGAAGCCGTAGAAGCCGAGCCGCGCCCGCCGCTGTGCCTCGCTGGCGTCAGGCATCAGCCGCCGCATGCTGTCATAGGGCGTGGCACTCCCCTCGAGCTCGTCGAGCTGATGCTGGGCGAAATAGCCGACGCCCAATCGCGAATGGCGGTGAATCTGACCGGCCGCCGGCATGAGCTTGCCGGTGATCAGCTTGGCGAAGGTCGACTTGCCGTTGCCATTGGCGCCGAGCAGCGCAATGCGATCGTCATCGTCGATCCTGAGATTGAGCCGCGTCAGCACCGGCGGGTTGCCGTCATAGGCGGCCGCCACCCCATCGAAGCGGATGAGCGGCGGGTTGAGCGGCTTTGCCGGATCGGGAAAGCGGAAAGGATGGACCCGGTCCTCGACAATGGCGGCGATCGGCTCGAGCTTGGCCAGCGCCTTGAGCCGGCTCTGTGCCTGCCGCGCCTTGGAGGCCTTGTAGCGGAAGCGCTCGACGAAGGCCTCCATGTGACGGCGGGACTCCTCCTGCTTCTTCCTGAGCTTGGTGGTGAGCGCCTGCTGCTCGCGGCGCTGTCGCTCGAAGCTGTCGTAATTGCCCTGATAGAGGGTGAGCTTGCCGCGCTCGAGATGAAGGATCGAGCCCGCAACATCATTGAGGAGGTCGCGGTCATGGCTGACGATCACCACGGTTGCGGGGTAGCTGCGGATATAGGATTTGAGCCAGATCACCCCTTCGAGGTCGAGGTAGTTGCTCGGCTCGTCGAGCAGCAGCACATCGGGCGCGGCAAAGAGCGCCGCCGCCAGCGCCACCCGCATGCGCCAGCCTCCCGACAGCGCCGAGCACGGTGCGTCGATCTGGTCGAGAGTGAAGCCGAGGCCGGCGAGGATCTGTGCCGCCCGCGCCGGCGCTGCATGCGCATCGATATCGACGAGCCGCGTCTGGATGTCGGCGATGCGGTGCGGGTCGGTTGCCCGTGCCGCCTCCTCGACCAGCGCCGCCCGCTCGACATCGGCGGCCAGCACCGTGTCGAGAAGGCTCGCCTCGCCGGACGGCGCTTCCTGCGCCACCGTGCCGATGCGGGCATGGCGCGGCACCGCGACCGCCCCGGTCTCGGGCACCGCATCGCCGAGGATCAGCCTGAGCAGCGTCGACTTGCCGGCGCCGTTGCGACCGACCAGCCCGACCTTGTGCCGGCTCGGAATCACCGCGCTCGCAGCGTCAAGGATGAGGCGACCGTCAATGCGGTAGGTCAGCTCGTTGATGTGCAGCATGGGCCAGTTAAAGCGAGGCAGTAGGCATTAGGCAATAGGCAGTAGGCAGTAGGCATTAGGCAATAGGCAGTAAGTGTTGCTCTTCCCTACTGCCTATTTGCCTACTGCCTATTTGCCTACTGCCTATTTGCCTACTGCCTATTTGCCTACTGCCTACTTGCCTACTGCCTATTTGCCTACTGCCTATTTGCCTACTGCCTATTTGCCTACTGCCTACTTGCCTACTGCCCTAATCGCCCCGGCCGGCAAGCAGCGGCGTGATCCGGCGCACCGTCACGCGGCGGTTTTCCGGCTCTTCCTCCTCGATCGGGATCTTGAGGAACTGCTCGCCATAGCCGATGGTCTCGAGATTCTGCGGCGCGATGTTGAAGAACTCGGTCAGCGACTGCTTCACCGAGTCGGCACGCTGCTGCGACAGATCGAGATTGTAGGGATCCGACCCGACGGCATCGGTGTGGCCCTCGATCATGAAGACCTCGTCCGGATTGGCGATCACGATCTTCTCGAGGATGCGGCCGATCCGCTCGACGTTCTCAATCTCCTCCTCGCGGACGAACGCCTCGTTGAACCCGAAATGGATGGTGTCGATCTCGACTCCCGGCATGGTCTGGCGCAGTGCCGGACGCTCGCGAATCTCCTCCACCGAATAGCGGCGATCGATCTCCCTCGTCGGTGGCGCGATGAGCTGCTCTTCGATCATCTCGTCATCGACCTCGGCGGCAGCGATATTGGGCCGCGGCCGCGGCGGCGCACCCGGCACGATCACGATGTTGATCCCGCCCTCGCGGCGATATTCGTCATAGCGATCGCGACGGCCGGCGATCAGGCGCATCCTGAGCTCGCGACGATCGGACCTGAGCCCATCCTCGATGCGGAACCGGTCAGGCCCACGCATATTGCGGTCGTCGAGCACCATGCGGGCAGCATCGATCCGCCGGTTGAGCTGGCGCACGTTGAGCGCCTGCGAGGGACGCCGGTCCTGCAGCAGCCGGCGCGTCAGCTCGTCGCGCCCGAACGAGCGGCCGCGGTCGCCATAATCGAAGCCCCCCTGGTCACCGCCCTGATCGGCGCCCCATTGACGATCGCGCTGGCGGTCCTCGCGCTCGGCGACCCGGTCGCGCAATGCGTCGCGGTCCTCGCGCAAACGATCGCGCAGCCGCTCGGACATTTCATTGGACAGACCCTCGGCGGCAAGCACGCCGCGTGTCCGCTGAACCCGGTCGCGCAATTGCTGGTCATCGAGACCGTTTGCCGGCCGGCGGTCCGAAAGAAGCCGCCGCGCCTCGCCCTCCGCCGCCGAGGGCTGATCGAGCCCGCCGCCGGGCATGGCCCCGCCATTCACTTCCTGAAGGCGGTTGCGCAGCTCCCGGCTATCCTCGTTGAGCCGCGCCTCGATCTGGCCGCGCTGACCCTGCCCCGACTGCATGAGCGAGCGCCCCGTTCGGATGCGATAGCGCAGCTCGCGATCGTTCAAGGTCGCAGCCGCCCGGCGGTCTGAGAAATAGCGGTCGGGATCGCTGCCCGCCTGCTGACCGCCCTGTTGCGAGCCCTGGTCCTGGCCGCCCTGCGGCATGCCAGGCTGGCGATTGCGATCCTGGCGACCGCCCTGGCCCTGCCCCATGCCCTGTCCTTGATCCTGGCCGAGACTGCCCTGTTGCTGGCCGCTGCCCTGATCCTGACCCTGACGCTGATCGGCGCTCTGGGCCTGACCGCCGCGATTAGCAAGCTCGTTCTGCGCCTCGGCGGTGAGCGACTGGACGCGCCCGCGCACCTTGTCGCGCAGATCGCGTTTGCCGAGCAGCGACCGGCCGACAGCGATCCGGCGGCGCAACTCGGCATCGCTCAGCGATCTGGCGGGACGGCGATCGTTGAGGAAGCGCATGGCATCGCGCATGCCGACCTGGTCGCCCTCGGGCGCCGGCTGCTGATCGGGCTGCGCCTGCTGCGGCTGCTGTTGCTGCTGCTGTTGCGGTTGACCCTCGAGCTGCGGCTCCGGCTGTCCCTGCTGCTGCTGTTGTTCCTGCTGGCCCTGCTGCTGTTGCTGTTGCTGCTGTTGCTGACGACGCCGCCGCTGCTGCTTGGTCTCGCCCTGGTCCTGCCCCTGCTGCTGCTCCAATTGCGGCTGTTGCTGACCCTGGTCCTCGGCGCCCTGTTGCTGCTGTTGCTGACGACGCAGCCGCTGCTGCTTGGTCTCGCCCTGGTCCTGCCCCTGCTGCTGCTGCTCGAACTGCGGCTGTTGCTGACCCTGGTCCTCGGCGCCCTGTTGTTGCTGTTGCTGACGACGGCGCCGCTGCTGCTTGGTCTCGCCCTGGCCTTGGCCCTGGTCCTCGGCCCCTTGCGGCTGTTGCTGCTGTTGCTGCTGTTCCTGCTGACCCTGCTGTTGCTCCTGCTGGCGCTTGCGCTTCTTCTTCTTGTTGTCCTGATCTTCGCCGGTCCCTTGATCCTGCTGGGAATTCTGGTCCTGGACCTCGCCTTCCGATTGTGCCAGGAGCACGTCATTGGCCTTGGCCGGCAGCACGGAATGAGCGCTGGCTGTCAAGAGAGCAACGGTGAATCCGGCAATCAGAGCGCGCGACATTGTCTTTCTCCTCCTTGCAATCGGCCGGATATATTGCCGCAATTGAGGCAAAAATCGGTTGTATCTGTAACCGACCTGCAGCACACGGAACTCGCCGACTTTGGCGCGCGTTAGGCCAGCAAGTTCAACCCGTCTGGAGGCTGCCATGCGCGGCGCACTTCTCTGGCTTGTGGGGATTCCGATCCCCATCATCATCCTGCTCTACCTCTTCAACGTGATCTGACGTCATGGCCAAATCCACCGATCGCAAACCGTCGCAGACGGTCAAGGCAGCGGAAGCCGAGGCGCATACCACCGGCAAGGACAAAACCGAATATGGCCGGGTGTCGCGCAGCAAGCATGTGACCGACCGCAAGACGGTCAAGGCCAATCCGGCGTCCGACGGTTCGCCAGACCGGGCTCCGGGCGGTGACACGGAGAATACCGACTAGGCGGTCCGAAGCAGGACCGGACGGCAGGCGCTCGTCGTGTCCCTCGACGGGCGCTTGCTTCATGGCTAAGACCCTCGCTATAAGGCGCCCGCAATCTCGATGGGGGACCACATGACGGCCGAACGCACGCTGTCGATCATCAAGCCGGACGCAACCAGGCGCAATCTCACCGGGCGGATCAACGCCATGATCGAGGATGCCGGCTTGCGCATCATCGCCCAGAAGCGGGTGCTGTGGTCGAGGGCCGATGCCGAGGCATTCTACGCCATTCACCGCGAGCGCCCCTTCTACCGGGACCTCGTCACCTTCATGTCGTCAGGCCCGATCGTGCTGCAGGTTCTCGAGGGCGAGGACGCGGTGGCGAAGTACCGCAAGGTGATGGGCGCCACCGATCCGGCCAAGGCTGAGCCCAACACCATCCGGCGCGAATTCGCCCAGTCGATCGAGGCCAATTCCGTCCATGGGTCGGACAGCGCCGCCAATGCCGAGACCGAGATTGCCATGTGCTTCACCGCCGCCGAGATGATCGGCTGATCGATGGCGCGATCATTGTGGCGGCGCCTGCCCTGGTGGACCATTCCCTATATCGCCAGCATCGTCATGGTGAACTGGCTGTTCGTCACCCTGCCGATGGTGCCGACGCCATGGGGCGACTGGACCTTCGCCAATATCGTCGTCGGCTTCGTGTTCATCCTGCGCGACACGGCGCAGCGCCAGCTCGGCCATTACGTGCTGCTCGCCACCGCGCTTGGCGGCCTGCTCACCTGGCTCACCGTCGATCCGTCGGTGGCGCTGGCCTCGGTGACCGCCTTCATCATCGCCGAGATGGCCGACTGGGCTGTCTACTCCTTCACCAAACGGCCACTCCATGAGCGGATCCTGTGGTCGTCGGCCTTGTCGGCGCCGCTCGACACCATCGTCTTCCAGCATATGATCGGCATTCTCACCCCAGCCGCCTTCTCGATGGAGACCACCTCGAAGATGCTCGGGGCCATCGCGGTGTGGCTGGTGCTCAGGCGTCGGATGCGGCTCGCTCTCGAGGCGCCCACAAACTGACCTGGGCTATGCCGCCCCTCCGCGGTGATGCGGTGGCAGAGCGCCTTTCAGTCGCCGTTAGGCAGTAGGCCGTGAGCGGTGCGCTTCCCTACTGCCGACTGCCTCACATCGTCGCCGTTTCAGGCGCCTGGCGCGGCCGGCCGAGCCGGCTTTCGCGATAGGAGATGTAGACCGCCGAGCCGATGAGGATGGCGACGCCGAGGATCGTCCACCTGTCGGGGAAATCGCCGAATGCCAGATAGCCGATCACCGCCGCCGAGATCATTTCCGTATAGGCGAGCGGCGCCAGCGTCGGAGCGCTGGCGAAATCATAGGCGCGGACCATCGCATAATGGCCGATCGCCGCAACCGCACCAACCGCCGCCAAGAGTCCCCAATTCTCCAGACCCGGCGGCTGCCACACCGCCGGCAAGGCGAAGCTGACCAGGATGGCGCCGATCAGAGTCGTCTGGAAATTGTTGATGAGCGCATCGATCGAGCCGGCGATCTTGCGGGTCAGCAGCATGAACACCGCCATCGACAGGCCGGACGCCAGCGCCCACAGCGTCCCGACATTCGCCCCGTGAAGGCCCGGCCTGATGATGATCAGTGTGCCGATGAACCCGACCACCACCGCGCTCCACCGGCGCACCCCGACATGCTCGCCGAGCACCAGCGGCGACAGTGCGGTGACCACCAGCGGCATGATGAAGAAGATGGCGAGCGTGTCGGCGATCGGCAAATAGCGCAAGCCGGTGAAGAACGACATGGTCGACAACACCATGAGCACGCTGCGCGTCACCTGTATCACCGGCCGCTGCGGCGTGATCGCGCCAGCGACGCCATGGCGGATCAGCACCGCCGGCAGGGTGAACAGCGTCGAGAACACCATGCGGCCCCACACGATGAGGAGCACCGGCAGGACCTGCCCGAGATGCTTGCCGATGGCATCCATGATCGGCAGGATCGCCATCGCGAACAGCATCAGCGAAATTCCCGTCGAGGCGCGTGACGCCGCATCGTGATCGGCGATGGGCGTGCTGACCATCGGCGCTTCAGCCCTTCAGCCGCGCATTGTCGGGATCATAGGCCGGCTCCCGAAGGATCCGTGCCGCATGACGCTCGCCATGGAGCTCGACCGCAAATGCGTCGGTGCTCGTCGCCAGCGCCGGCTCGACATAGGCGAAGGCGAGCGACTTCCCGACCGCATGGCCGAAGGCGCCGCCGGTGGTGATGCCGACCAGCCGGCCGTCATGATGGACGGGCTCGTTGCCGCGGCAGTCGGAGTCGGTGGCAGCGACCTCGAGATAGACGAGCTGGATGCGCGGACCGTCCTGCTTCGATTGCACAGTGCCGGCCTTGCCGACGAAATCCTTTCGGAGATCGACGAAGCGTTCCATCGCCCCTTCGATCATCGTCACCTCGCTGGTGAGCTCGCCGCCCCAGGCGCGATAGGCCTTCTCCATGCGCAGCGAGTTCATCGCATAGGTGCCGAACAGCGTGATGCCATGCCGCGCCCCCTCGCGCATCAGCGCATCGAACACGCTCGGCATCGATGCCATCGGGCAATGGAGCTCATAGCCGAGCTCGCCGACATAATTGATGCGCAGCGCCCGCACATCCTCGACGGCGGCGACCGTGATGATCCGCCCGGTGAGCCACGGGAAGGCGGCATTGGCGAGCTCGACCTCAGTCAGCGACTGGAGCACCTCGCGCGACTGCGGCCCGGCCAGGATCAGCGTGCCATAGGCCTCGGTGACATTGGCGAGCGCGCAGCCGCCGTCTGCCGGCAGGCCCCGCCGCAGCAGATCCTCGTCCTGGAGCTCGGCGGTGGCGGCCGACAGCAGGAAATAATGATCTAGCCCAAGCCGCGTGATGGTGAGCTCGCTCTCGATGAAGCCGGCCTCGGTCAGCATATGGGCCAGCACGATTCCGCCGTCGCGGCTCGGGATGCGGTTGGCGCACAAGCGCGACAGCGCCGCATGGGCGCCGCTTCCCTTGAGCTCGAACTTGGCGAAGCTCGACAGGTCCATGAGCCCGACCGCGTTGCGCACCGCCAGGCACTCCTCGCGCACCGCCTTGAACCAGTTGCTGCGGCGGAACGAGTAGTGCTCGCCCTCGCCGCTCTTGTCGTACCAGCGCGGCCGCTCCCACCCCATGACCTGCTGATATTGCGCACCCGCCGCGCCGAGCCGCTCGTACAGGCTCGACTTGCGCACCGGCCGCCCCGCCGCATGCTGCTCGCCAGGCCGGTAGCAATAATACATGTGGTGATAGTCCTCGATGGCGGTGACCTTGGCATAGTCGCCGGCCGCCCACCGACCGAACCGCCGCGGATCGAATTCGCGCATATTGATCTCGGCCTGGCCGTGCACCATCCATTGCGCGAGATATTTCCCGGCGCCGGCGCCTTGGCAGATGCCAATCGATGCGCCATTGGCCATCCAATAGCCGGGCGCGCCATGGGCCGGGCCGAGCAGGAAATTGGAATCCGGCGTGTGGGTGATGGCGCCGGAGATCACCGATTTGAGACCGGCGCGATTGAACAGCGGCAGCCGCTCGCCGGCCTTTTCGAGCCATGGCATCAGCCGCTCGAGCTCGGGCGGCACCAGCTCCGATTCGAAGTCCCACGAGGGCGGGCCGCCATCGAAGCACAGATGCGCCCCCGCCGTCTCGTAGGGTCCGACCAGCACGCCATTGGTCTCCTCGCGGATGTAGCAATGCGACGAGGGATCGCGCAGCACCGGCATCTCCCTGTCGAGATCGATGAGCTCCTGCAGTGGCTCGGTGATCACATAATGGTGGAGGAGATTGGCGATCGGCACGGTATGGCCGGTCCACGCGCCCACCACATCGGCATAGGAGCCGGCGGCATTGACCACGTGCTCGCAGCGGATAGTGCCGCGCTCGGTGACGACCTCCCATTCGCCCGACGGCAGCCGGCGGATGTCGGTGGCGCGGCAGCGGCGATAGATGGTGGCGCCGCCGCGACGGGCGCCGGCTGCCATCGCATTGGTGACGTCGGCCGGCGCGACATGGCCGTCGGTGAAGGTGATAAAGGCCGCCTTGACGTCGTGCGTCTCGACCAGCGGATGATAGGTCTTGATCTCGTTGGGCCCGACGATCGCCGCCTCATAGCCGACGAGCCGCGACAGGCCGTGGACATATTTGAACCAGTCGACCTCCTCGTCGCTAAAGGCGAGCCTCACCCCGCCGCAGCCATGCCAGGAAACCGCCACTCCGGTCAGCGCCTCGAGCTTGGGATAGAGTTCGGTGCCATAGACGTGCATCTTGGTGAGGTTGAGCGAGCCGTTGAAATGCGGGCACTGGCCGGCGGCGTGCCAGGTCGATCCCGAGGTCAGCTCGCCCTTCTCGACCAGCACGACATCGCCCCACCCCTCCTCCACCAGATGGTAGAGCAGCCCGACCCCCATGATGCCGCCGCCGACAACGACCACACGCGCCTGCGATTTCATCTCGACCCAATGCTCCCGTTCTTTTGCGCTCCCTATAGCCGAGGCATAGCTCCCCAGTCCAATCGAGTGGAACGAGGGAAAGGGCAGTAGGCAGTCGTGATGAACACCCCCGCACTGCCTATCTGCCGAATGCCTACTGCCCCTTTTTCACCTCTTCACCCCGTCCCCGGCTCCAGCGCCCCTGCTCATCCTCGCGCCAATAGACCGGCTGATGCCCGAGCGACACCGTCCGCCGCCATTCGCCGCGGGCCGCCTGAAGTGCCGCCTCGTCGCGGGCATCGAACAGATAGATGATCCTTTCGAGCCGCTCGTCGACGACGATCGGCACGCCATCGAGGTAGATCCTCAACTGGGCGCCATTGGGCGAATCGGTGCCGGCGGTGATCCACACCGGCTGGCGCTCGGCATGACCGTCCCGCACCGTGCCATGCGCCAGGAACGAATCGTCGCTGAAAGTCCACAGTTCGTTCGACAGCCATTCCACCCGCTCGTCGCTGCCCGCCTGCACGACCACGCGCCAGTTGCGCTCCAGCGCCCTTTTCAACAGCGTCGGCAGCACGCGCTGCAGCGGCTGGCATTCGAGATGATAGAAATGGACCTCTCCCATGCCCTCTCTTGCTGCCCGAAAAACCAGTGGTCAAGTGCCGCTTCGTCGTTGCAGCCGCGCCCTCGGTGAATAGACTCAGGCCCGCGTAACTGCAGGGGTAAGTGAAAGAAATACAGGGCTTGGGGAGGCTCTCGTGATGGGGTCACGGGCGGCGCAGCTGGCTGCGCTCATTTTTCTGCTCACACATCTTGGCGGTCCATCGGCTGGGGCGATGGGCCTGTGCGATTGCTGCGGCAACAAGGCGGCGCTGACCTCGGACTGCCGGTCGGCCTGCGCCGCCGCCAAAGAAGAGATTCCTATGTGCCGGCCAGTGGTGATCTATGACGGCGATGCCGGGACGCCGTCGGGCGACAATGCGCTGGCGGTGGGTTCGCTCAAATACCTCAGCATGGGACGCCCGGATCGTCCGGCGCTCGAGCGCTACCGAAAATGGTTCGAGCTGTGGCGCAGCCGCGCCGAGGAGAAATTCCGGGCGGCGGTCGTCCGCAGCGCGAGCGGCGAAGACAGCATTGCCGAGTTCGCCCAGGCCGAGGCCGAGCGCGATCAGGTGCTGGTGAACTACCAGCATGGCATGCGCCGCTATATCGAGATCCTGCGGGCCGGCCGCCCCGAGCGGGTTGACATGGTTCTCGCCACGGCTCTATCGGCCAAGGCAGGGGTGGTTGCACCGCGCCGTGCGATGCCCCGCAGCCAGCGCGCCGCGCGGCGGAAAGTCGCTCAGCAGAAGGGCGTTCAGCAGAAAGGCGTTCAGCAGAAACTGGTCCGCGTTGCTGACAGTACCGCCAAGGTCTGCACAGGAAACTGGGTAAACGCCGCCTGCTCGCCATAGACCAGGCAGTAGGCAGTAGGCAGGGCGTGGAGCGCGATCACTGCCTACTGCCTATTTGCCGACTGACTCGTAGTGATCCGCAACCAGCCGGTTGAGAAGGCGCACCCCCCAGCCGCCGCCCCATGACTGGTTGATGGCGTTCTTCGTCGCATCCATGCCGACTCCGGCGATGTCGAGATGGGCCCAGGGCTGGCCGTTGACGAAGCGCTGCAGGAACTGAGCGGCGGTGATCGAGCCGGCATTGCGCCCGCCGATGTTCTTCACGTCGGCGATGTCGCTGTCGATCAGCTTGTCATATTCCGGGGTGAGCGGCAGGCGCCACACCTTCTCGCCGGTCTCGATCCCGGCCTCGATCACCCGCTCGGCAAGCTCGTCATTGTTGCAGAACAGGCCGGCATATTCCTTGCCGAGCGCCACCAGGATGGCGCCGGTCAAAGTGGCGAGATCGAGCATGAATTTCGGCTTGAACCGATCCTGGCAGTACCACAGCGCATCAGCGAGCACGAGGCGCCCCTCGGCGTCGGTGTTGAGCACCGCAATGGTCTGGCCCGACAGCGATTTCACGATGTCGCCTGGCCGCTGGGCGCTGCCGGATGGCATGTTCTCGACCAGCCCGATGATGCCGATCACATTGGCCTTGGCCTTGCGCAGCGCCACTGCCTTCATCACGCCGGCGACGCAGGCCGCGCCCGCCATGTCGCCCTTCATGTCCTCCATGCCGGAGGCCGGTTTGATC